>JBBQBU010000130.1:0-12507 GCA_038318015.1 Chloroflexota bacterium
AGTCTAGGATACCGAGAGCAGCGAGCACTGTGCGTGCGTGACAGGATGCGGCGCATCCTGTCACGCACGCACGCGATGGCGTCACCGTGCTGACCCAGCAGAGTACGACGCCCAGGAGACGGCGGCCCGGCTACCGACGACGTGAGCCAATGTGGCTCGACAGCAAGCGGAGAATCCGTAGCTGCATGCCGGCCTCGAACTCCAGGCTGGGCTTCGGGTTTGCGGCCCAGCGATCCATGATGGCCCGCCCAAAGTCCGTCAAGTGCTCCCTCGTCGGGTCGTTAGCGGCTGCAGACCGCGCCAACCGAATGCGATCTTCCAGTAGCAAGCGATACATTTCCATCGTATCGTCCCCCCGATGTTAACGCATCAATGCAATATAGAGTCCAAGAAAGTCGCTTTGTAGCGATGTGTCAATTCGCCGACACTTGGGAGCGAGACGCCGCAGCGCCGTCCCGTAGCTGCCGCCGTTTTCGTTGGCTAGCCCACGATCAGGCGGTCCAGCACCGCGAGACGGCCCAGCACCATGCCACCGACCGCCGGCGCAGGATCTCCGGCGCAACTTACGGCTTCGGCGCGACCTCGACATGCAGGCCGATGCCAAACACGTAGGACAGACACATCGTCTGCTCGCGGATGTCCGGCGACTGGTCGTCCGCACCCACCACCAGCGTCCCCTTCTGCTGGCCGGCAGCCAGCCACTCCTTAGGCTGCGATGTCACGTCCCACGCGCCGTCGCCGCCGGTCGTCGCTGGGCGTGGACAGGCCGGCCGTGCCGCAGCGACTCAGTGCGATCGTTCGCACCTATGCTGGCGCGAGATCAGTACCGGTTGCCTCCTGTGCCGTCGCCGTGACGCCACCCGCAAGCCAGACACCCAAACGCCACAGCCAGGACACCGCTCACCCGAGCGAAAAAACGCATGTTCGCGTGCCCCCGTGATTCGCGTGACACGGCCCCGCACCTAGGCACCGCGCGGAGAGTATGCCGTAGACACCTGCGTCTGGGTTGAGAGGTCGTGAAGACCGCGTGACATCCCCGTCGCCTGTGTCAGCACGCACATGCTCCCGTGCGCCAGCGTCCGCCCGCCGAATCCCACCATCCGTCAGGTGCCCGGCGCACATTCGCCGCCATAGCCGTGGCCGGCGGCTGAGTGCTGGCACGCGACTCGCTATGATTGCGGGCGTGTGGTGGAAGGTGCCCCAACCGCACCTTCCAGGCTGCCGCATAGGGGGTAAGACAGTGCGCGTGCTCGCCATGGTCCTTGCTGGGGGCGAAGGAAAGCGTCTCGCCCCACTGACCGCTGACCGTGCGAAGCCGGCAGTGCCATTCGGCGGCACCTATCGGCTGGTCGATTTCGTCCTGTCCAACCTCGTCAACGCCGGGTTCCTCAAGATCGTGGTCCTGACGCAGTACAAGTCGCACAGCCTGGACCGCCACATCGCCCAGACCTGGCGGCTCAGCACGATGTTGCAGAATTATGTTGCCACGGTGCCCGCCCAGATGCGGCGCGGCCCGCGCTGGTTCGCCGGCTCGGCGGACGCTGTCTTCCAGAACCTGAATCTCGTGTACGACGAGCGCCCCGACTACATCCTCGTCTTCGGCGCAGATCACATCTACCGCATGGACCCCCGGCAGATGCTGACGCACCACATCGCCAGCGGTGCCGACTTGACCGTCGCAGGCGTCCGCGCTCCCCTGGAAGCGGCCAGTTCGTTCGGCGTTATCGAGCCGGGCGAGGGCGGCAAGATCGGCGCATTCCGCGAGAAGCCGCTCGACGCTGTGGGCCTCAGTGACGCGACCGATCAGGTGCTTGCCTCCATGGGCAACTACATCTTCACGGCGAAGGCGCTGGTTGACGCCGTGACCGTCGACGCACGCGACGAATCCAGCACGCACGACCTCGGCGGCAGCATCGTGCCGATGATGGTCGAGCGCGGCCTCGCCTCCTACTACGACTTCTTGAACAACGAGGTGCCGGGGTCCGTCGAGGCGGACCGTGGCTACTGGCGCGACGTGGGGGAGCTTGACGCCTACTACGACGCCCACATGGATCTGATCTCACCCGTCCCCAAGTTCAATCTCTACAACCTGGACTGGCCCATCTACACCTGGCACCGCCCGTTGCCGCCGGCCAAGTTCGTGGTGGACGAGCGGCCGGGCCAAGCGTTCGATTCGCTCGTCAGCGCCGGCGTCATCGTGGCGGGCGGCACGGTCCACCGGTCCGTCCTGTCGCCAGAGGTCCGCATCGGGCGCGGGGCGACGGTCGAGGGCGCGGTGATTCTGGACGGCGTCCGCATCGGCGAGGGGGCCATCGTGCGAAACGCCATCCTCGACAAGAACGCCTACATCGCAGACGGCGCGGTCATCGGCGTCAACCCGGAGGCCGACCGCGCGCGCTTCGCCGTTTCCGCGAACGGCGTCGTCGTCGTCGGCAAGAACCTGCGGGTCAACGCGTAGCCATCGCATGGTGCCCGGCGCGGCGTGGGTGTCTGGGTGCCGGCACCCAGACACCCACGCGGGCAGGACGCTGGTCCAGCCAACGAAGAAGCCCCGACCGGCTGCACCGGTCGGGGCTTCCGCTGTCCCGCGCGATTGCTCGCACGGGACAGCCTCGTCAGGACGGGGTTAGCGGTAGCCGCCGCCGCCGTACCCGCTGTTCTGCTTCGGGGTGAAGCAGTTCGAGCAGTAGACCGGCGTGTCGCCGCGCGGCTGGAACGGCACGCGGGCCTCCTGGCCACAGGTCGAGCAGGTCGCGGAGAACATCTCGCGCTCCTGACGACCGTACCCACCACCACCACCACCACCACCGGAGCTGTAGCCACCGCCGCCGGAGCTGTAGCCGCCACCGCCGCCGCCGCCACGCTCAGACTTGCGCGCAGCACGGCAGTCCAGGCAACGGGTCGGCTCGTTCGTGAAGCCCTTCTGCGCGAAGAACTCCTGCTCACCAGAGGTGAACGTGAAAGCCTGGCCGCAATCGCGGCAGGTAAGAACTTTGTCTGCGTAAGCCAACGCTGACTCCAGGTGCATGCTTGGCGGTTCCGTCAGCGCGAGTCCTACGAGGTGGAACATAGATGGTGCGTACACACCACCCATTGCTGCCTGGCCCGATGCGGCCGGCCAGCGAAACAAACCAGCACGCCCAATGTACAGCATCACGCGCACAATTGGAACGGGCACACGGCGAATTCACGCCCAACTTGACGAAAATCGCGCGAATTCGTATCCACGCGAGGCGCGAACAGCCTCGGCGATACCTGCATCGCCGAGGCCAACCGCCAGAAACGGGGCCGGAGGATTGCCGCTCACCGGCGCGCCGCGAGCGCACCATCTCGTCTGCCAGCAGCCCAACCCCGTCGCTCGGCGTCTCCGTGACGCGCTGCACCTTGATAGACACGCCCTGCATCGGGTCGGCAGCAGCCACTCTCGGCAGCGCCATGGAGGGCCAGTTGGCGGCAAGGAATGCCGTAGGGCGGTTGCGCGAACCGTTTCGCTGCGCCGCACGTTATAGGCAACACGTGCGGCGCTTCGTGTGCCTGCTACTGTCTGACTCGATGTTCTGTCGCGATGGCGATATCGTAACAAGCGTTCGTCGTGATCCAACCGTGATGATGTTCGCGTAGAATGGGTGGCAATGGGATCGGCTCGGTCTGCGGGGGCGGGGCTGTATCGTCGGAACAGTGGGGCGCCGAAGCGTGCTGCGTACAGTATGAGCCAATGTGCGAAAACCAACGCACGTTTGTCGTCAGCAGCACGGACCACCGGGATGACGCCAACGTGAGCACCGCGAGACCGGGGAGGCCCGTCACGATGCCAGAGATTGCGGGATGATGCGAGTACATCAAGCATTGCGCTCGGTGCGCGCCACCTGCCGACAAGCCCTGCGCTTCGGCCCGGTCGCCGGGCGGGTCGGCGTCTTCATGCTGCTCGTGTGGGTCTCCGGCCTGTCGAGCCTGTGGTCGCCAACGGCCGATGCCGACGAGCTTGCTGCCGCTGCGCTCCTAGTCCAGGCGCGGCCCGCCGACGAACTGCCGCTCCAGCAACTCCCCACGCCAACCTTCGACCGGGGCAGCGACCCCATCGCCCCGACCGACGCCCCCACGCCGACACCCCCACCGGTCCCGACCCCGATACCACCGCCGCCGACCCTCCCGGTACCGGTGGCAGCACCGCCCTCGCCGTTCGCCTCACCAGAGATCCCGCCCACGGCTACCCCGATTGGTGATCCGTGCTGGGGGGACGAGCAGATTACCTACGTGCCAGAGACCCCGCGCGTGAACAACGAACTCATCATTGCCGTCACGTCGGGCCGCCCGCACCCCTACGGCCGGGTGGCCGGCACCGAGCGCACGACGTTCGTTCGTGAGCGGCCGGGGCAGCTTGGGACCGTCTGGGAATGGTCGGTGGCAGCGACTTGGCCCGGCCGCCACAAGTACACGTTCTATGTGGACTCGACAGTCCCCTGCAAAGAGATTGAGATTGTGGTGCGGCAGTCCGTCGCCACAAAGACGCCGACGCCGTACGGCGACAACAACAGCAGCGACGGCGGCGACAACAACAGCAGCAGCGACGACGGCGACAATCAGGACGGCGACAACAACTAGTGGGTCACGCTCCATATAGTTGAGGATCCGACCAGATTGACGCATCCCCAATCAAATACGACGTGACCCACTAGTTCGGGCCGGCACGTCGTTGTCGCCAGTCAACCCTCAACCACTGCCCCTCTCCCGCATGCGGGAGAGGGGCATCTGATCTGCTGTTGCCGCCGGGCAATCAAGTCCGCGAGGCGGGCACAGTACCTGACGGCACTGTCGCGGGTCGCTATACTGCCCCCATGAGCGACGAGATCAGGGTTATCCCAGTCCGCGGCGTTGGCGAAGTTCGGGTTGGCGACGACGTGGCCGGCCTGCTGGCTGATGCCTTTGAGGCGCAGGGCTACCAGTTCGAGACCGGCGATGTTCTGGTCGTGACGCAGAAGATCGTGTCCAAGGCTGAAGACCGCATCGTCGAGCTTTCGACGGTCACGCCGTCTGAAACAGCCCTGGAGCTTGCGCGCATCAATGGCCGCGACGCCCGCCAGATCGAGGTGGCGCTCCGTGAGACAGCCAAGATCGTCCGGATGGAGCGCGGCATTCTGATCTCTGAGACGCGACACGGCTTCATCTGCGCGAACGCCGGCGTGGACGGCTCGAACCTGGCACTCGCCACCGAAGTGTCGATGCTGCCCATCGACTCGGATGTGTCGGCAGACGGCATCCGCGCGGCCATCCGCGAGCGTACCGGTGCGGAGGTGGCGGTCATCATCTCGGACACATTCGGGCGGCCCTGGCGGCAGGGCCAGACGAACGTGGCGATTGGCGTGTCCGGCATGGAGGTCGTCCGCGACTATCGCGGGGAGACCGACTCGGCCGGGCTGGTGCTGGTGGTGACGGAGATCGCCGTGGTGGACGAATTGGCCTCGACAGCGGAACTGGTGACGGGCAAACTGGATCGCGTGCCGGCGGCCGTCATTCGCGGCTACCCGTTTCGGGCTGGCGAAGGACGCGCCACCCAGTTGGTGCGCCCGGCCGAATTCGACATGTTCCGCTAACGGCGGTCGGTGGGGGGCCAGTGCCAGCAGGCCAGTCGCCAGCCGCTCCCCTCGACGGCGACGGCTCCCAGGTAGTCGCCGGGCGGGCACAGGTCGAGCAGCGACAGGCGGCGCAGGACGCCCGCGCCGTCTACCACGCGGACCGCTGCGGCCTCGTCGCCCCGGACCGCCGAGACATCGACGGCATCCAGCGGCAGCCCGAGGCCGTCGCCGGTCGCTTTCAGTAGCGCCTCCTTCCGGGTCCAGTAGGTCAGGAACAACGCCTGCTTCGCTGGCCCGCTGCGCTGGCGCAGGATGCTCCGCTCGGCCGGGCAGAAGTACCCCTCCGCGATGGCGTCGGCGTCGGTGACGGGGCGCAGATGTTCCACGTCAACACCTACCGCCCGGCCCCGCGTGACAGCGATCAGGGCAAGGTCAGCGGAGTGTGAGAGGTTGAAGGTAAGCGGCGGCGCGCCAGCTGCGGCAGCAGCACCGGCCAGCGGTTCACTCTCAACAGGAACATCGGTAGACGATGGCGCACTGGACGCGCTGCCCAGCGATCCACGCCGGCGGGCCGTTGGCGCTGCTAGCGACGGCTTGCCGAACGGTCCATACTGAAACGCGACGCTCGACGGGGAAGTTCCGAGGTACCCTGCTAGCACCTGCCGCAACGCCGCGCGCGCCACCACGAACCGCCGCTGCACCTGCGGGAACCGAAACGCCGCCGCCCGCGTCCGCTCCTCGGGAGACAATGCCGCCCTGAGTCGGTCGATGTGAGCGGGCAACGCATCGAGCGGAATCGCCCAGATGTGCACGGTATCTTCGGCGAGAAGCGGCCACCCGTGCGATACTTGCCATGTCGGGCGTGGGTTTTTACACATTGGTTGGCCTCTGGTGAGGTTTGGTCGCGATTGCGGCATCATGAAGTTGGGTGAAGAGGTCCACAAATTGGCTATCATCTCGGGTCGCCATCTGCGCGAACGGTTACTGTCGCGCCGACCATCCACCCTGATTCGCCAGACGTAGCTTCTGTGGGGACGGGTTCGGGCCGTGATCGAACCTTGACCAGCCCAATTGGAAGGCGTGGAGCATGCCGTCGTGAGTGTTGCCCACTGTCCGATCGCCATTATCGGACTCTCGTGCTTGTTGCCCGGTGCACGGACGGTGCACGAGTTCTGGGACAATATCGTTCGTGGTGTCGACAGTATCACTGATGTCCCGCCGTCGCGGTGGAACGTCGATGACTACTACGACCCCGACCCGACCGTGGCTGACCGCACCTACTCGCGGCGGGGCGGCTTCATCCCGGATGTCGAGTTTGACCCGACGGAGTTCGGGTTGCCTCCGAACATCCTTGAAGTTACCGACGTGTCGCAGTTGCTTGGGCTCAACATCGCGCGGCAGGCGTTCCGCGACGCCGGCTACGGTGAAGGCCGCGACTTTGACCGCTCCCGCACGGGCGTCGTGCTCGGCGTCGGCGGCGGCCAGAAGCTGGTGGTCCCCCTCACCGCGCGGCTCCAGTACCCCATCTGGGAGCGCGTGCTGCGCGCCTCCGGCCTGCCCGAGGACCAGATTTCGGCCATCACCGAGCGGATGAAGCTTGCCTACGTGCCCTGGGAAGAGAACTCGTTCCCGGGCCTGCTCGGCAACGTCATCGCCGGGCGCATCGCCAATCGGCTCGACCTTGGCGGCATGAACTGCGTTGTGGACGCGGCTTGCGCCAGTTCGTTGGCGGCCGTACGCATGGCCATCAACGACCTGACAGACCGCCGGGCGGACATGATGTTGACCGGCGGCGTGGATACCGACAACTCGGCGTTCATGTATCTCTGCTTCAGTAAGACGCCGGCCTTCTCACGCAAGCAGCAAACCCGCCCGTTCGACGCCGAGTCTGACGGCATCATGATCGGCGAGGGACTCGGCATGCTGCTGCTCAAGCGGCTGGACGACGCCGAGCGCGACGGCGACCGGATTTACGCCGTGATTCGCGGCATGGGCGCGTCCAGCGACGGGCGCTACCGCAGCATCTACGCGCCGCGCACGGAGGGCCAGGAGCTTGCCCTCCACCGCGCCTACGACGACGCCGAAGTGTCGCCGGGGACAGTCGGGCTGATCGAGGCGCACGGCACCGGCACGCTTGCCGGCGACCTCTGCGAGTTCGCCACCTTGAAGCGCGTGTACAGCGACGCCGGTGTCGGGCAGCAGCAAGTGGCCCTCGGCACCGTGAAGTCGCAGATTGGGCACACCAAGGCGGCGGCCGGCGCAGCCAGTCTCATCAAGGCGACGCTGGCGCTGCACCACCGCATCTTGCCCCCGACCATCAACATCGACGCCCCGAACCCGCGCATGGAGATTGGCGACTCGGCGTTCTACCTGAACACCGAGACGACGCCGTGGATCGGGCGCGACGCGGCCCCCCGGCGCGCTGGCGTCAGTTCGTTCGGCTTCGGCGGCACGAACTACCATGTCGTGCTGGAAGAGCACGGCCCCGACGAGGATTCGGCGTACCGGCTCCACGAGACGGCGCGCGTCTGCCTGCTGGCTGCCGCCGAGCCGGCCGCGCTGATCGACCAGTGCCGCGCGGCGCTCGACAGCCTGAGTGCCGGCGGCGATCCGGGCCGGATCGCCCTGGACGCCCTGACCGAGAGCAGCCGGCAGGCGCCGGCCCCGACTGACGCGCGCATCGGGTTCGTCGCGGCGAACGCCCAGGAGGCGGCCGATCTCCTGGCGCTGGCGCTGGACCGCCTCAGTGCGGACCCTGACGCCACAAGCTGGGAGCATCCGCGCGGCCTCTACTACCGTCGCCAGGCGCTGCACACGGAAGGGACGGGCGGCAAGATCGTCGCGCTGTTCCCAGGTCAGGGTTCGCAGTACCTCGGCATGGGCCGCGAACTGCTGCTGAACTTCCCGCAGGCGCGCGCCGCCGTGGCGATCATGGACGACCTGTTCCGCGCGGACGGGTTGCCAGCGCTGTCCGAAGTCTGGCTGGCCGGCACCGGCCCGCTGCGGGACAACCCCGACGAGCGTGCTCGGCTGCTCCAGCGGACGGACTACGCCCAGGCTGCCATCGGCGTCCTGAGCATGGCGAGCTTCCAGATCCTCCAGCAGGCCGGCTTCCGGCCAGACATCACCGCCGGGCACAGCTTTGGCGAACTGACCGCGCTGTGGGCGGCCGGTGCCCTGACCGACACCGATTATCTGACCCTGGTACGCGCCCGTGGCCGTGCCCTGGCGACCCAGCCAACCCCGGGCGCTGATACCGGCACGATGCTGGCCGTTGAAGGCGCTGCCGCCGACGTCACGGCAGCCATCGCCGTGCTGGACGGTGTCCACGTCGCAAACAGCAACGCGCCACGCCAGACGGTGCTTGGCGGGGGCCGCGCAGCCATCGAGCGCGCCGAGCAGGAACTGACCGCCCGAGGCTTCTCGGCCACCCGGCTGCCGGTTTCGGCTGCGTTCCACACGCCGTTGGTTGCCCACGCGCAGCGCCCGTTTGCCGAGGCGATCCAGTCGGTTGGCTTCCAGTCACCGGCGCTGCCGGTCTACGCCAACGCCACTGGCCTGCCGTACCCCGGCGAACCGGCGGCCGTGCAGGCGCAGCTTGCCGACCACCTGATGCAGCCGGTCGCCTTCTCGCAGCAGCTCGCACAGATCGCCGATGACGGCGGCACCATCTTCGTCGAGGTCGGGCCGCGCGCCATCCTGACCGGGCTGGTACGGGCCAATCTCGGCGACCGCGCCGCGTTGACGCTCGCGCTCAACCCGAGCCGCAACGGCGACAGTGACCGCCAGCTTCGGAGCGCCGTCGTCCAACTTCGCGTCGCCGGCCTCGCGCTCGGCGGTTTCGATCCGTATCATCGCATCCCCGTCGTCGGACCACGATCAGAGCGCGGCGTCAAGATCATGCTGAATGGCAGTAACTACGTCAGTCCCGGACGCCGGCAAGCATTTGAACAAGCATTGCAGGAGGCCAATCCCGTGCAATCGACGAGCTATCCCATGTCGAACAATCAGTTGCCGGGGCCGTCTGCGAGTACGCCCGCTCCCGTCGCCGCAACGCCGACCAGGCCCGCGCCGCCGGCCATGCCGCCCGCCGAGACGCCCCACCGCAACGGTGCGCAGGTGACGGTGGCGTCCAGCAGCCCCGCGCCCGTCCAGGCGGCCGCGCCAATGCCAGCGCCGCAAGCCTCGGGCTTCCCGATTGACACGCTCCTCGAAAGCGTCGGTCGCACACTCGGCCAGTTCGCAGCGCAGCAGCAAGAAGGCCTACGGGTCCACGAACAGTACCTCCAGAACCAGTCCGAGTACATGCGCGGCTTCTTCGCCGTGGTGCAACGGCAGCAGGAGTTGTTGCTTGGCCCGCGCGCAGCCGAGCTACCGGCCGGGGCGCTCGACCACTTGCGCTACGGGCTGACCGAGTTCAACCAGCACCAGGGCGAGACGCTCCGCACCCACGAGCGGTACCTCGTGGAGCAGACCGAGCAGTCACGCGGGCTCTTTGAGTTGGCCCGAGACTATCATGCCCGCCTCCTGGGCGGCACTGCCGGCGCACCCAGCGTCGCCGGAGCCGCGCCGTCGTTCACCGTCAGTGCGCCGCGCCCGCGCGCCGAATTGGCACCGCCGCCGCCCGTGTCGCGGCCGGCTCCGGCTCCCGTGACGCCGCCGGTAGCCTACGCGCCTGCTCCGCAGCCGGTACCCCCGGTCGCCTATGCACCCGCGCCACCGGCTCCCGTCTACGCCCCGCAGCCGCCTGCGCCGGTCGTGCCGGTTGCGCCGCCCGTGTATGCCCAGCAGCCCACGGTGCCGGCCCCGGCCTACGATGCGCCGCACGGCACGAACGGCTCGGCCGGCTCGGCCGGCTCGGCCGGCTCGAACGGGCACCACGATCCGTACGTCGAGCAGGCCGCCCCGATCCATCTCGCTCCGGCCGACGCGCCAGTCCCCGCCCCCGCGCCAGTGCCGGTAGCCTCTGCGGCCCCGGCGGCAGCGGCCCTCGACATCACGGTCGTCACGGCCTCACTGCTGGACGTGGTGGCCGACAAGACCGGCTACCCGGTGGACATGCTCGAGCCGGACATGGACGTTGAGGCCGATCTTGGCATCGACTCGATCAAGCGGGTGGAGATCCTGGCGGTGATGGGGTCAAAGTACCCGTCCCTGCCGAAGCTGAAGCCCGAGGAACTTGCGGAGCTACGGACGCTCGGGCAGATCGCCGGGCACCTGGCGAAGCAGCTTGAAGCAGACAGTGCAGCGTCGGCAGCCCCGGCGACGGCACCACCGTCCGGCCAGACGGCTACCCTCACCGCCGACGATCTGCCGACGCAGCAGGGTGTCGCCCTCGCCACGTTGCCGCCGCCGGATCGGCTGGCGCTGGGCCTTGCGCCCGGCCGCGTCTGCCTGCTGGTGGACGACGGCACCGATCTCGCGGGGCAGGTCGCGCAGCGGCTGGCCGCACGGAACTGGCCGCTCGTGATCCTCGGCGGTGAGGCCGGCAACGGCCCGGAGCCGACGACGCTGCTGGCGCGCTACCCACTGCCCGCAGCCGACGACGCGACGCTGGCGCAACTGACCCAGGTGATTGAGGCGCGGCACGGCGGCGTCGGGGTCTTCGTCTACCTCGACGCACCGGGCACCGCTTCCACTGGCGGGAATCTGGTCAGCGACGCGGAGCAGGAGTCGCTCCAAAGGGTCTTCCTGCTGGCGAAGCACCTGACCGGCCAACTGGCCGAGGCCGCGCGTCAGGGTCGGGCGGCCTTCCTGGTGGCCGCGCGCCTTGATGGGAGCCTGGGGCTCGGCGCTGGCGACGGGCTGCGGCCGGCGGTCGGCGGTCTCTTCGGCCTCGTCAAGTCGCTGCGGCTGGAGTGGCCGTCGGTGGCGTGCCGCGCCGTCGATCTCGCGCCCAACCTGGACGCCGGCACGGCAGCCGACGCGCTTCTGGCCGAGCTTGACGACCCAGACCGCATGTTGGCGGAAGTCGGGCACGGCGCGTCTGGGCGCGTAACGCTGGTGGCGGTTGATCTTGCAGCGGAACAGCCGGATCGCTTGAACCAGGCGTTGGTGTGACCGTCTCTTCAGACGCGGTCTTCGTCGTCAGTGGCGGCGCGCGGGGGGTCACGGCCCGCTGTGTCGTCGCACTGGCGGCGCGGTTTCGGTGCGCGTTCGTGCTGCTCGGCCGGACCCCGGTCGACCAGCCGGAACCGGCGTGGGCCGCCGGTGCCAGTGATCGCGGCGCGCTACGGCAACAGTTCCTCCGACAGTTGCCGGCCGGCTCCGGCCGCCCGACGCCGGCCCAGGTGGAGCGCCAGCTAGACGCCCTGCTCGCCCACCGCGAGGTTGACGCCACCCTCCGCGCCATTGCCGAGGCGGGGGGCCGCGCGGAGTACCTGGCTGTCGATATCGCGGACCTGCCGGCGCTGCAAGCCGGGCTGCAGGCCGCTGCCGCGCGGCTGGGGGCCGTGACCGGGCTGATCCACGGGGCCGGCGTGCTCCGTGACCGGCTGATCGAGCAGAAGTCCGCCGCCGACCTTGCCGCCGTCTACGACGTGAAGGTGCGCGGCCTGGAGAACTTGCTGCGCTGCCTGCCCGCCGCCAGCCTGCGACACCTCGTGCTGTTCTCATCGGTGGCCGGCTTCTATGGCAACGTCGGGCAGACCGACTACGCGCTCGCCAACGAGATCCTGAACAAGACAGCCCACCTCCTCGCGCGGCAGCACCCGAACTGCCGCGTTCTGTCAGTAGACTGGGGGCCGTGGGACGGCGGCATGGTCGGGCCGGAGCTGAAACGGATGTTCGAAGCGCGCGGCATCCCGCTGATCGCGCCGGCGGCCGGTGCCCAGGTGCGGGCCGACGCGCTGGCCGCCTCCGACGAACACCGCGCGCAGCTACTAGTCGGTGCGCCTCTTGCGCCGCCGCCCTTCGAGTTGCCCACCGAGCCGCT
>JBBQBU010000131.1:0-12347 GCA_038318015.1 Chloroflexota bacterium
AACCCCACCCTCCGACCGTCTGACGGCAACCCGGCCAGCGCGCCTCAGCCCGGCCGGCGCGCCGGCCGGGCTGAGCGCGGCTGGACAGGGACGGCGGCGGGGTGGTACTCATGGGCTGGCCCGCCAGAGCAGTTCGCCGCAAGCCGTGGTCGGCTTGCGGCGCCGGCGCATGGCGGCGGGCACGCGCGTTGGGGGTCACCGCATGGCCGGGTATGAGGAACTGGGCGTCCGCGCCGTCATCAACGCGTCGGCGACGCTGACCCGCCTCGGCGGCTCGCTGATGCCGCAGCCGGTGCTCGATGCAATGGCGGCCGGCGCGGCGTCGTTCGTGGACCTGACGGAGCTGCACCGTCGGGCAGGCGAGCGCATCGCCACCATGACCGGCAACGACGCCTGCTACATCTCGTCCGGGGCGGCGGCGGGCATCGCCATGGCCGTGGCGGCGTGCATGGTCGGCACCGACCCGGCCAAGATCGCCCGCCTGCCGCACTTCGACGGCCCGACACCTGAGGTCATCGTACATCGGTCGCAGCGCAACGGCTACGACCACGCAGCCCGGATGACCGGCGCGACGCTGGTTGAGATCGGGATGGCGCATAGCACTCAGCCCTGGGAGTTGGAAGCCGCTATTACGCCCCGGACGGCCTGCGTGCTCTACTTCGCGGGGATGCACTATGCCGAGGGGTCGCTGCCGCTGGAGCAGGTCGTCGCCATTGCTCACGAGCGCGGCGTGCCGGTGCTGGTGGACGCCGCCGCGCAGATCCCGCCGATCTCCAGCTTGTGGACGTACACCCGCGACCTGGGCGCGGACATCGCCATCTTCAGCGGCGGCAAGGGGCTGCGCGGCCCGCAGTCGAGCGGGCTGGTGCTGGGCCGCAAGGACATCGTCGAAGGGTGCTACGTCAACAGCAGCCCGAACCCGAGCATCGGCCGCCCGATGAAGGTCGGTAAAGAGGAGATGCTCGGGATACTGGCGGCGGTTGAATGGTCTCTGAACCAGGACGAGGCGGCGACGCTGGCCGGCTATGAGGCCGTGGTGGCGGGCTGGCTGGCCGGGCTGCAGGGCCTGGACGGCGTGACCGTCTCGCGCGGCTACCCCAGCGAGGCCGGGCAGCCGCACGGCCGGGCCATCGTGCGAATCGCGCCGCCGTGCCCCGTCACGCGCGACCAGTTGGTGGCGCAGTTGTGGGAGGGCAACCCGCGCATCGCCGTGGCGAACGTCGGGACGGACGGCATTGCCTTGAACCCGCAGACGCTGGAGCAGGGCGAAGATCGGCTGGTGTTGCAGGCGGTGCTTCGGCTGCTGACCCAGGTACCGGTGCCCAACGCCGCCGTGGCCGTAGGTTCGTCACCCCCGCAGCCGTCCTAATCGGCGAGAACCGGCCAGCCCGTACCGACGTACCGCACTATCGTGCCGACGAACTGGAATTGCTACCGCCGGTCGCTGGCGCGGGTCAGGCTGGCGGGATCTCCTGCCAGCCACGCCCGTCCACGAACTGCATCAGGTGGCATGCGTTCATGGTCGCCACGACGACCGGCACGTCTACCTCCTCGGCCAGCAGTTGCGCTTGCGCCGCCAGGATGACATCGGCATCGAGTTGAGAGCCTGTCGGCGGTCGGCATGCCCCGGTTGCGCGCATCGGCCCAGAGCTGCGCCGCCCGCATCAGGGTGTTCTTGTTCAGAGGCATCACGTCTAGGCGCAAGAGCAGCGCATCCAGGCGCGCAATACTGGTCATGTGCCGGCTACGGATCAATTCACGGCGCGCTTCATAGTCACAAATGCCCGAGGTAATGACACCGTGGCCGTTCTCCATCAATCTGCGGAGCCACTGTTGTGGTGCGTCAGTGGCTGGCGTCACATGCGGGTTTGCCAGGACGCCGAGGGGGCCACTGTCCAGCACGACGATCATTCGATCACGAACATGCTGAAGTCGGTCGCCGTCTCATCGTCAAAGGCTGTCCGGAGTACCGCAAGGGTCTCTCGACGCTCGTCGGGGTCGCCTTCGTTGAGGGCGTCCAACGTGGCGAACAGGCGCTCCACGCGCACCTTTCGCAGGCTCGTCGGCTCGTAGACCATGAAGTCGTCGGGGATGACGGACATCGTGGGATCGCGGTCGAATCCCGCAAGCATCTCGTCGTAGCTGCGTTGTTCGAAGAGTTGTTCTTCAGGCGTCAGGGTGCTGGGACGGGCAGCTTCGGCCTGGAGTTGCTCAAGCGCCGCAAGCTGTCGGGCGATCCGGTGCGACATGGTGCTGCATTGCCCACCTCCCCGTCACTGAATTCTACGACCTTTCAGTGGCCCTGCACTACAGGTTTCGCAGGTTCGGGTCCAGCACGTCGCGGAGGCCGTCGCCCAGCATGTTGGCCGACAGCACCACCAGCGAAATCGCGATGCCGGGGATGGTCGAGATCCACCAGGCGTTGCTCAAGTAGTCGCGGCCGTCAGCCAGCATCGTCCCCCAGGACGGCGTCGGGGGCTGCACGCCGAGGCCCAGGAACGACAAGCCGGACTCCAGCAAGATCATCGTCGCCACCTGGACCGTCGCCACGACGATGATCGGGGCGACCACGTTGGGGAGGATGTGGCGGGCCAGGATGCGCGCGTCGCCGGCCCCGAGTGCTCGCGCCGCCTGCACGAACTCTTGGTGCTTGATCGACAGCACGCTGGCGCGGACCGTGCGCGTGTAGATGACCCAGCCCGCCAGCACCAGCACGCCGATCAACGCGCCCTCGCTGGCCCCCACCGCCGCGATGACGGCAATGGCCAGCATGATGATTGGGAACGACAACTGCACGTCCACAACGCGCTGGATCACGTCATCAATCAGGCCGCCGAAGTAGCCTGATACCAGCCCGAGCAACACGCCGATGGCCGCCGACACGGCGACGGCGACACCGGCCAGGGAGAGCGAGATCCGCCCGCCGTACAACAGCCGGCTCAGGATGTCGCGGCCCAGGTTGTCGCTGCCGAGCAGGAACGTCGATTCAAAGCCGAAGGCGGCCGGCGGGCGCACGCGTGTCGAGAAACCCGTCTTCAGCGGGTCGGCGGGCGCGATCAGTGGCGCGAAGATGGAGGACAACACCAGCCCGATCAGCAGCAGCGCCCCGATGACCATCAGCGGGTTGCGCCGAGCCTGGCGCAGCAGCCGCGACCGCAGACTCGCACCGGTCTGCGCGCGGCCTGCCACCGCGACGGGCGGCGCGCTGTCAGTCGCGGCGTTCGCTCGGGTTGCCATGCACGTCGCTCCCTGGCCGCTCACGCCGGCTCATGCGTACTTGATCCGTGGGTCAAGCACCGTATAGGTCATGTCCACGACGAAGTTGATGACGATGAAGATGGTGGCCGACAGAATCAGGATGGCCTGTACCACCGGGAAGTCGCGGCGAAAGATGCTGTCCACCACCAGCTTGCCGATGCCCGGCCACGAGAAGACCGACTCGGTGATGACGGCCCCGCCGAGCAGCACGCCGATCTGAAGACCCAGGATCGTGATGACGGGAATAGCGGCGTTCTTGAGTGCGTGCCCGATGATGATGGCCGACTCACGCAGGCCCTTGCTGCGCGCCGTGCGGATGTACTCGCGCCCCAGCACTTCGAGCATGCTGGAGCGGGTCAGGCGGGCCACCAGCGCCGTCGGGAAGGCTGCCAGGGTGATGGCGGGCAGGACGAGGTAGATCGGCCCCTGGTAGTCGGAGGTTGGCAGCCAGCCGAGCGCCACGCCGAATAGCAGGATCAGCATGATGCCGAGCCAGAAGTTCGGCAGTGATTGGCCCAACGCTGTCAGGAAGATGCTGCCGTAGTCCAGGATGGTGCCGCGCCGGGCCGCCGCCAGAATGCCGGCCGGCACGCCCACCAGGACGGTGATCGCCAGTGCTGCCAGGCTCAGGTGGATGGTCGGCCAGACGCGCTCACCTACGACAGCCGTGGCCGGCGCGCGGTACTGGAACGACTGCCCAAAGTCGCCCCGCGCGACGCTCTGCACGAAGACGATGTACTGCATGTACAGCGGCTTGTCGAGCCCCAGGCCGCGCGACATCTCGTCCACGGCCGACTGCGGCGCGCCGTCCGGCAGCATCATACGGGCCGGGTCGCCCGGCAGAATCCGCAAGATGGCGAACACGACCAGCGAGACGCCGACGAGGGTAATCAGCGAGTGCAGCAGCCGTCGAAGGACGTAAGTGCGCATAGCGTGTCCTGATGCGTGATGGGGGTGAGGGGAGGCGGCGACACGGGGATCCCGCCGCAGGTAGAGGGGATGTCGGCGCAGCCGATATTCGCGCCGCGCAGCGGCCGTCGTTCGTGTAGCCGAGGGGATGTTGCGGCTGCGGCCACAGAAAGCGGGGCGCGGCCCCGCGATATCGTCCTACGGACGACATCGCAGCCGATATTCGCGCCGCGCAGCGGTCGCCGTTCGTGGAGCCGAGGGGCCTCATGGTGGGATGGTGAGGGGTCTCGGAGTTGCGCCGGTCAGCCGACCGTCACGTCCCAGAGCGGCACGTAGTAGTCTGGCCGGGCCTCGTAGCCGCCGATGCGGTCACGGACGCCGTAGACCGCCACGCTGTAGTACGGCCAGATGGTCGCCTCTTCCTCGGTCCAGATGATCTTCTGCAACTCCTCGTATTTGGCCTGCCGCACCTTTGGATCGGGCTTGCGGGCGTCCATGATGAGTTGCTCGACCTTCGGGTTGTTGTACCGCGTGAGCTTCTCCGCGCCGGCCTTTGTGAACCACTGGCCGTAGTACCAGTCCGGGTCGTGCGGCATGTGTGCCCAACCCGAGTAGAACATGTGGTAGTCGCCGGCCGTGCGCGCGTCGCGGGCGGCGGCCACCTCCATCTCGCGGATGTTCACCTTGATGCCGACCTCGCCGAGCATGGCCGCCACTGCCTGCGCGATCTCGGTCTGCTTGGTGTAGACGCCCTTCATCAGCACGAAGTCGATGGTCGGGTTGGAGACGCCGGACTCCTTCAGGGCGTCCTTCGCCTTTCCCACGTCATACGGCTTCACACCCAGGTCCGTGTACCCCACCAGCCCCGGCGGCGTCGGGCAGGTCGCCTCCTTGGCGTACCCGAGGTGGAACTCCTTGATGATGGTGGCCCGGTCGATGCCGAGGCTGAGCGCCTTGCGGAACATCGGGTTGTCGGTCGGAGCCTTCGCGTTCTGGAGCGCCCACTGCTGCGTCTCGACGGCCGGGATGCTCATGACCTTGACGCCGGCGCTGCCTTCAAGCGTCTTCACCAGATCGGCCGGGATGCGGTCGATGATGTCGATCTCGCCGGCGCGGAGGCCGGCCGTGCGCGTGGACACTTCGGGGATCGTGCGGATGGTCGCCTTCGCCACCTTCGGCTTGCCGCTGACCCAGTAGTTCGGGTTCGCTTCAAGCTCGACCCGCTCGCCGCGCGTCCAACTCGTGAACTTGAACGGGCCGGTGCCGATGGGCTTGTTGAAGAACGCTTCTTCGTTGCCCTTCGCGCTCGGCGGCAGCATCCCCAGCATCGTCAGGTGGCCTGGCAGCGACCCGAACGGCGCCTTCGTCTTGATGATGACGCCGTTGTCGCCGTCTTTCTCGACGCTGGCGATGTCCGCGTAGACGAACGACTTGACCAGCTTTGTGTCGTCGCGGACGCGGGTGATGGTGTAGATCACGCTGTCGGCGTTGAACGGCGTGCCATCGTGGAACTTCACATCCTTGCGGAGCGTGAACTTCCAGGTCAGGTCGTCCACGCTCTCCCACTTCTCGGCCAGGGCCGGCACGAACTTGCTGTCAGCCGTGGCATCTACCAGCGGGTCGAAGATGTGCCGCAAGATCGACGTGCTGGAGATCGAGTAGTGGTTGGCGGGGTCCAGGGTCAGCACCTGCTCGGACATCGCCGCCACGACCTCACCCTTCGGCGGACCGGAGGTCTGGGCAGGTGCTGACTGGGCCGGCTTGGCGGCCTCAGCGGGCTTGGCTGCTTCTGCGGGCTTGGCTGCGGCCGGGGCCGTGGTGGCGGCGGGTGCTGCCGCGGCCGGAGCAGCGGTCGCAGCAGGGGCGGCCGGCTTGGCGGCCTCGGCGGGCTTCGTCTCGGCGGGCTTGGCCGGGGCGGCCGGCTGCGAACTACAGGCTGCCAGCAGGCCGGCCGACAGTCCTCCGACGATCAGGGCCGCACGGCCAAGCATGCGGCGTCGTGAGATCAAGCGTCGTCCCTGCTGGGCCTCAGTGGTGGAAGTGTCCATGAGTGGTCTCCCTTACCCCGCCTTGTGTGCGCTGCATAACCAGGCGACCATACGCCTGCCGTCCCGTGAGCCTCCGACCTCGGCCAGTGTGCCGGGTGTCGGCAGTATACGCCGGGCCTCGTCGGCCGGCTAGGTGCTTCGTCCGTCTTTGTTGCTCGCGCTGGCGCAACCGCTTCCGTGCGACGCCAGCACGGCCCGATGCGCCTGCCCTGGTCGCCAGTGTGCGGCGCTCAGCGCCGAACGATAGCGGCTGCGGGGCGCGTTGTCGCTGTGCAAGTTGAAAAAGCCGCGACACGGCCAATCTGGCCACCTGCACGAGCGGCATTGGCGAGGTGGCCGCTGATGGACGGCACTGGATGTTGCCGGGCCGGTGTGCACGCGGTACGGTGTGTCCCATGATTACTGTTGTGCCCTGCATGTACGCGCTGGCCGGCTGCGCGCCTGTCCGTTCGCTGTGTGGCAGCAGGTCCGGGCCGCACCCCGGCCGCTCTCGATGACCCTGCCTGACGGCACCTTGCCGTCCCCGCGTGTCATCACCGTGGTAGCGGTCCACGGCAATGGCGGCGGCGCGCACCGCTTCGCGCGGGTCGTGGGGCAGATGCCGCCAGGTGTCAGGCTGGTGCCGATAACCCTGCCGGGGTTCGCCCGCGTGCCGCGCGACCCATCGTTCCGCTCGCTGGCGGACTACGCGGACGCGCTGGCCGCCCTGGTGCGCGCCGAACCGCGTCCGCGCTTGCTGCTGGGGCACGGCATCGGCGGGTCAATTGCGCTTGAACTGGTGCAGCGCCACGCCGCCGACCTGGACGGCCTGATCTTGCACGCGCCGGTCGGGACGCGCCTCAATCGTCGCATCTTCCCCCGGCTGATGGCGCTGCCCGGTGCCCGCGAGGGCGGCCGGCGCATCCTGGCGTCGCGCATCATGCGCCCGCTCTTTCGGCGGCTGCTGTTTTCACGTACCGTTCCGGTAGCCTATACCGACCGTTTCTTTGACGAATATGGTGACTGTTCGGTGTTTAGCCAGATGTTCGACCTGATTTCGCCGGCGTGGTTTCAGGGGCTGCGGCCGGCCGTGCTGCCTTCGGCGCTGCTGTGGGGCGCGGACGAGCGGCTGTTGTCCGTCGATCAGGCGGACGACTACCGTGCGCTTTTGCCGGCGGCCCAGGTGCGTACTGTGCCCGGCTGGGGGCACTTCCCGATGATTGAGCAGCCGCGCGCGTACGCCGCCGAGGTGGCAGTGCTGGCTCTTGCGCTGTGCCCGCTGCCCGCCCTGCCCATCCTGCCGGGGCCGCACCAGTGATTAAGCGGCCGGTGGTTGACTGGGTGGTGCTCGGGTCTGGGCGGTCGGCCAACCTGGGCGTCGGCAATAAGGGCCGGCTGCTGGATCTGGCGGCGCGGGCCGGCCTGCTGGTGCCGGCCGGCATCGTCATCCTTGACGACATGTGGCACGAAGCGTTGCGGCTGGGGCTGGTTCGGCGCGAGGGCGACAGGATTGTGCTGGGCGACGGCGCATGCCTGCTGACCCGGCTCAACCTGCCGCCGTTCGCCGGCCCGATAGCCGTCCGCTCGGCCTTCGCGCTGGAGGACGCCCCAACCCAGTCGCTGGCGGGCTTCTTCACCAGTTGCCTGAACGTGGACGCCCGCGACCCCGCCACACTGACCGCCGCGATGGTCGAGGTCTGGGGGTCAGCGGAGCGCGCGCCGGGCATGTTCCGGCGCGACGTGCTGCTGCTGCAGATGGTCCAGGCGCGCCACGCCGGCGTCGCCTTCACCGAGCAGGAGCACGAAGACGATCTGGTGAACGTGGTGGACGGCCTCGCGGACCGGCTGGTGTCCGGCGCGGTCCCCGGCGAGACGCTGCTCTTGCCGAAGTTGCGCCGCTGGGAAGCACCGCCCGGCGCGGCCAACCTCGTCCCGCCGGCCCCATTCGCCCGGCGGCTGCAACTGCTCCTGCGCGACATCCGCCGAGTGTTCGGCGCTGGTGACTGGGACATCGAGTGGGCCGACGACGGCGAGCAGTGCTGGCTGATCCAGATGCGGCCCGTAACCCGCCCGACCCGCCGCAACGAGGCGTTCACGTTGGCGAACCACAAGGAGATTCTGCCGGAGCTGCCGTCGCGGTTCATGGCGAGCCTCGTCGAGTCGTGCGCGGACCGGCTGTTTGCGAACTACCGTCGCTTCGACCCCGGCTTGCCGGCCCATCGTCCGTTCATCGAGTCGTTTCTCGGGCGGCCGTACATCAACCTGTCGCTGCTGAGCGAGATGATGCGGGTGTTCGGTCTGCCGACGCGCCTCGTCACCGACTCTATCGGCGGCGAGACGGACCGCGTGACTGGCGCGAACCTTCCCCGGCTGCTCCGCAAGGCCCCGGTGCTGGCGCGGATGGGCGTCGCCCAACTGACGGCGGTGGAGGCCACGCGCCGGCGCATCGGCGAGATTCTCAATCACGCGCAGGAGCCGGGCGACACGTTCTCGGAGTGCGTCGAGACGCTGGCGTGGCTGTACACGGCGCTGGTCGGCGGCATGATGTCGCTGGCGGCGGCGATGAGCGGGCCACTGGCGGTATTGCGGGCGCTCGGGGTGCTGGAGGAGCACTCCAGCCGGCTCCGGTCGGTTGCCACGGCCATCTTTGACGATCTGACACCGATGCGGACGCTGGTGCGGGCGGACCCGGCCCTGTTGGCGGCGGTGGCGCGCGGCGAGGTGCCGCGCGATCCTCGTTTTCAGTCGGCGTGGCGCTACTACTTGAAGCGGCACGGGCATCGGGGCGTCTTCGAGAGCGACATTGCCCGACCGCGCTTCCGCGAGCAGCCCGCGCCGTTGTTGGCAGCCATCGCACAGATAGACGCGGCGCGGCCGGCGCTCCTGCCGCGCACGGCACTGGGGCAAGCGGTAGCCCCGCTCTGGTGGCAGTGCAGTCGGGCGATGCGCGCCCGCGAGAATCTGCGGTCGGTCGCCATGGTGGCGTTCGAGCGGGTGCGCGGCCGGCTGCTCGACCTTGCGGATGATGCGGTGACGCACGGCGTCTTGCCGACGCGCGAAGCCCTGTGGATGCTCGACATCGCGGAGGTCCGCGCGCTGGACACGGGCTGGGTGCCAGACGACCAGTTCCTTGAAGCACGCGCGGCCGAGATCGTCTACCTGGCGGAGTACCACTTGCCGGACCTGCTGTTCCGCGCCGACGATCTGGAGCAGCACCGCGCCGTCCGCGACGACTCGAAGCGCGGGCTGATCGTGCGCGGGCGCAGCCTCGTGAGCGGCCATGTGCGCGGGCGGGCCTGGGTGCTGAACGAGCCGAGCACGGCGCTGCCGGAGGGCTTCGAGCCGGACACGACGGTACTGGTGGCGCGCTCGGTGGACGCGGGCTGGATACCGACGTTCGGGCTGGTGGCAGGCGTGGTGGTGGAGACGGGCGGCGACCTGTCGCACGGCTCGATCATCCTGCGGGAGATCGGGCTGCCGGCGATCACGAACGCCCAGCGCGCGACGGCCACCTTCCAGAGCGGCGACGAAGTGTGGCTGCGGGCCGGCAGCGGCGCCGCCGAGCGCGTCGTCCCCGCCTGACCCGGCCGTACCTGCCACACGGCCAGGGTATTCGTCGTCGGGATGCGGGCCGGACGCGTAGACTCGAAGGGACGCGACTGATTGTTTACGAGAGGGAGGCTCTGCTATGGCTGAGGCGCTCACCAGCAAGCATTGTGTGCCGTGCGAGGGCGGTATGCCGTCGTTGACCGCCGCCGAGATCCCGCCGCTGTTGTCCCAGGTGACGGGCTGGGCCGTTGACGGCGACATGAAACTGACGAAGACGTACGAGTTTCCGGATTTCGCGCAGGCGCTGGCGTTCGTGAACCGCGCCGGGGCCGTGGCCGAGGACGAGGGCCATCATCCGGACCTGTTCCTGACCTGGGGCAAGGTCGGGGTAGAACTGACGACGCACGCAGTCGGCGGCCTGACCGAAAACGACTTCATCCTGGCGGCGAAGCTGGACGAGGTGTTGCCGGCCGGTTGAACATGCGTGGGCGGGCGCAGGCTGGGGCTGGCCGCCCGTCTCCCAG
Organism: Chloroflexota bacterium; assembly: GCA_038318015.1. GTDB lineage: Bacteria > Chloroflexota > UBA6077 > UBA6077 > JACCZL01 > JADZEM01. Next base: position 10,268 of record JBBQBU010000131.1, read on the forward strand.
GAACGCAGAAGGCCTCGCCAATCTGGCGAGGCCCGTAGCCTTGGTTGTGGGGGCTGTGGCTGGGTGGGCGATCAGGGACTCGAACCCGGGACCTCACGGATGTGAACCGTGCGCTCTAACCAACTGAGCTAATCGCCCGATGTGCCCCAGAGTATACGGCTTGCCAGGGTGCTGAGCAACGGCCGGAAGTGCTGACACCCCTCACGCCAACCCCCCTCCCGCACGCGGGAGAGGGGCGCTCACCACCTTTGCGGGGTCAAGGTGCCCCTGATGCGCTGGCGATGGGGGTGCCTGCTACGTCTTCTCTGGGGCGGCGGCGTTGCCGCCGGCCGCAGCCGCGCGGATCTCGGCGGCCGTGTGGGCGTTGCGGAGCAGTGCGCCGCGCTCAACGCACTCTGCGACCACCTGTAGGTCTACCACAACCTGTGCCGGCCCGTGATGCACCTGATCGAGAAAACGCCCGACGGAACGCGGATTCGTCACCGCTGGGACGACGCGCAGACGCCGTTCGCCCGGCTGCTGGCGACCAACACCCTAGAGCCGGCCAAGCGTCCTCACGCCACCCACCACACCGACCGAGGAAGCAGCACCAGCCCAGGTCGCCAGCTAATAAGACCGACCTGTGGAGATGTCGATGACGCCGTTGGTCCGACCGGGGTCAGTCGCCACGTGTTGTCTACATAGCCCCACAGGTCCGGCGACGACCCACACACCCCAGCAACCAGCGAAAAGGAGGCCGGCCTCCCCGGTCACATGCTCTTTTGAGGGTATCGTTTCTCAAATCGGCTTGCTGATCGCATTTTCAATTGCTTGACAACGACGGTGCGCCAAAAGCAACGTAGCAGGCCGCGTCCGGCCGCCGCCTACTGCGGGATGCGCCCCGTTGCGCGCAAGAGCGTCTCCTGCACCAGCAGCTCGTGCTCCGGCGTGCGGTCGGGAGGTTGGTCGCCGCGCAGGGTCGCCAGGATGGCCGCAAGCTCGCGCTCGTACATCTGCTGTCGGTTCACCGTCGGCAACTTGATCAGATGTTCCCCTGCGGCGTACCCACCCGCTGGCTCATGCAGCGCCAGCCGCACCGTGTCGCCTGGGTCGAACGGCTCGGTGATGGCGCTGCCTTTCGTGCCGTACACCTCGAAGCGGCGGGCGTTCGGGCGCGGCTCCATCGCTGCAATGTCAACAAACGCGAGCGCACGGTCGTACTCGAACACGCCGAGCGCATTGTCGGCAAACCCAGCCACCTCGGGCGTGGCATGGTTGCCGGCGTAGAGCGTGGTCCGCGTCGGCCGCCCCAGGTGCCACACAACTTGATCGAGCATGTGCCCGGCCAGATCGTAGAAGATGCCGCCCTGATGCTCGCTGATGATCTCGCGGGCGGGGACGCTGATCCAGGTGGACATGTGCGCCCGCACCGCAAAAATGTCGCCCAGCACGCCGGACTTCGACCACGCGGCAAGCTGCTGGAAGCCCGGCTGGTAGCGGAACATGTACCCCATCTGGATGTACAAACTTCGCTCCTGGGCCTTCGCCATCAGGCTCTGGAAGCCGGGCCAATCCTCGCCGGCCGGCTTGTCGAACCAGAGGTGCTTGCCGGCGTCGATAGCCGCGTGCGCCATGCCCAGGCTCTCGCTGTTGCGCCCCTCGATAGCTACCAGCGCCACGCGCTCGTCGCCGAGCAGTTCGTCGGCCGAGGCGTACCAGCGCGCGCCGGCGTAGGCGTCCTGGCCTTGCTCGGAGGCGCGAGCGGCGGCGTCCGGCTCCCAGATGCCAACAGCCTCAACCTGGCTGTTGGTCGCGAGCGCGCGCCACTTACCGCGCGCGTGCCCGTGCTTCGTCCCGATCTGCCCCATGCGGACCATCATTGCATTCTCCGCTTGCTGCTGCGCCTCGGCCCCGATCATCGGATCGGGGCCGAGGCTGAGAGGCGCCCTCTACGCGTTCCAGGTCATGCCTTCGCCGCGCACGATCCGCGCGCGCGTCTCGTACGCTCCGGGCCACTCGACGGGTAGTTCGCCGGAGTCCACCATCAGCTTCAGCGGGTTCGCCAGCGTCCGCAGCGGCAGGTCGATGCGCTTCCGCTTCC
>JBBQBU010000132.1:0-12339 GCA_038318015.1 Chloroflexota bacterium
TGATCGGGGAACGGCTCCATCAGCATCTCGACGCGGTATGGCTGCGGGCGGGAGCCTTGCACGCGCGCCCGCACCAGTCCGGGCGACACCTCGACATCGAGGACGCGGTTGCCGCGTGCGTAGGACCGACCCCGCGCCAGCCGCCCTGACCAGCCGAAGCCGTCAAGCGTCGCCATCCAGCGGCGCGCCCACCAGGTCGAAGCCAATTCACCAGCGCGGGTCATCGACAGAGTTCCAGCACGGCCGGTTCGTTCGTGTCAGCCTGCTCAATCATCAAGGACCGCCTCGGCGCGCAGCGTCAGCAAATCGCGTAACTCGGCGCTGGTCAACTCGGTCAGCCAGCTTTCGCCCGCGCCCACGACTTGCTCGGCAAGGTCTTGCTTGCTCTGAATCAGCACGTCGATGCGCTCCTCCAGGGTGCCAGCACAGATGTATTTATGCACCTGCACGTTCCGATTCTGCCCGATTCGGTACGCGCGGTCCGTCGCCTGATCCTCGACGGCAGGGTTCCACCAACGGTCGAAGTGGAAGACGTGCGTCGCGCGGGTCAGGTTCAGGCCGGTGCCGCCTGCCTTGAGCGACAGCAGGAAGATCGGTGGTCCATCTGCGCGCTGGAAGCGGTCAACCATCGCGTCGCGGGCGCGGATCGGCGTGCCACCGTGCAGGAATATGACCTCGCGCCCGAGCCGACCTTGCAGGTATTCGCGGAGCCTGATGCCGAACTCGGCGAACTGGGTGAATACCAGCGCGGCCTCGCCCTCTTCGATGACCTCTTCCAGCATCTCTTCAAGGCGGGCCAACTTGCCGGACCGCCCGCCGAGCGGCCTGCGGTCACCCTCACCGAGGAAGCTGGCCGGGTGGTTGCAGACCTGTTTCAGGCGCAGCAGCGCTGCCAGCACCCGCCCTCGCCGCTCGATGCCGTCGGCATTGTCGATCTCGCGCAGCATCTCATCCACGACGGCCTGATACAACGACGCCTGCTCGCGGGTCAGTGTGCAGTAGACGCGCGACTCCAACTTCTCCGGCAAATCCTGGATCACGTTGGGGTCGGTCTTGACGCGCCGCAGCACAAACGGTCGGACCAGCTTCCGCAATTCGGCCGCGCGGTCGGCGTCGCGCCAGCGCTCGATAGGCACGCCGAACGCCCGCCGGAACGCCTCGCGTGAGCCGAGGTAGCCGGGGTTCAAGAAGTCCACGATGGCCCACAACTCAGATAGGCGGTTCTCGACAGGCGTGCCAGTCATGGCGAACCGGTAGCCGCCGCTGAACGCCCGCACCGCCCTGGCCCGCCGCGTGGCCGGATTCTTCACGTTCTGCGCCTCGTCCAGCACGATGCCGGCCCACTGGATCGGCTTCAGGCTGGCCTCGTCGCGGTCGAGCAGCGAATAGGTCGTCAGCACGACATCGCGCCCGGCGACGGCTTCCACCAGTTGCTTGCCAAGCTTGCGTTCCGGCCCGTGGTGAATCATCACCTGCACGTCTGGGGCGAAACGACGTAGCTCCTGTCGCCAGTTCCCAATCACCGACGTGGGGCAAACCAGCAGCGCCGGCCGCCGCTGTCCCTCTGGCAGGCGGTTCGCCAGCAGGAACGCGATGTACTGGATGGTCTTGCCCAGGCCCATATCGTCCGCGAGGCAGCCGCCCAGGCCGTGCGCAGCGAGGAAGGTCAGCCAGGCTGCTCCGCGCGTCTGATACTCGCGCAGGGTGCCGACGAAGCCGGCCGGCGTCTCGAACGGCGCGACGGCCTGCGTGCCCTCACCGATGCGGTCCAGGAGGTCCGCGAGCCAGCCGTCGGCGGTCACGTCCACGACCGGCAGGCCGGCGGACTCGGTCTCGGGGGCCAGCGCGACACGCAACGCCTCGGCCGCCGTCACGCCCCTTCCCTTGCGGCGCTTTTCCCAGAACTTGATGGCGTCCTCAACGCGCGTCGCGTCGATCTCGACCCACTGGCCGCGAACATGCACCAGCGGCATCTTCAGCTTCGCGAGTTTCTTCAGCTCACGAGCGTCAAACTCCTGGTCGCCAATCGCTAGCCGCCAGTCGAACTTGACTAGTGTGGCCTGTGTCAGGATGCCGGCGCTCTCGCTGGGCGACGAGCCGGACGGCGTCGAGCCGAGCCGCACCCTGATCCCCAGGCGGCGGGCACCGCGAGGCGTCCACCAGCCGGGCACCAGCACGCCGTAGCCGCTTTCTTCGAGCAGCGGCACAGCCTCGCGCAGGAACTGGTACGCCTCGGTGGTGGTCAGCTTGCACTCGCTGGGGCGCGCCCCGATCAAACCGGACTCCAGCGGTGGGAACAGGCGCGCCGCCCGCCCCAGGTCGGCCAGGAACCGTTCCTGTGGGCGCTCCAGACGGCGACTGAACACGGTCAAGGCGTCGCCAGTTTCCTCCCAGACCTGTTCGGCCGGCACGATCAACGACGGGTCGTCGGCGGCCTGGAGCAGGAAGCGTAGCGTCCAGGCGCGTTCCTCGCCAATCACTTTCTGGCCGTCAGGCGGCGGCTCAAGCTGAAAACAGGTCCGCAACGCCTGCGCCGCCGCCGCGCCTGCGACCGTCGAGGCCCAGTCGGTGACGCGCTCGGCAAACGCGCCGAGGTCGTACGCCCCTTCGATGACTGCGCTGTTGCCAACCGTCAGCGCCGCCAGCCACGCCTCAGAAGCCGAGGTCGGGCGCGGCTGCGTGGCAGTGTCCGCAAGGTCGGCCGCCATCACGCCATCAACGACTAGCGCATCAACGGCGGCCCCCAATGCACGGCTCAATACGGTTGACGCACTCAGTGTGGCGTCGCCGACGGAGCGGCAGGCCGGCGGCATCGCCTGAGCCAGCAGCGCGAAGCGGCTGGCGTCGCGTGGGTCGATCAAGACCGGCCGCCAGCGCGCGCGCGCGCCGCCCCGCACGTCTAGCGTCGGCACGAACCGCTCGCGGGCCACCAGCTCCAGCGCCAGTTTGGCGACCGACCGCCAGTAGCGGGCATCTGAACCAAGCCCGATCCCCTGGGCCAGCGGCTCGTCGGTGACCGGTAGCAGCGACAGGAGCCAGACGGCCTGACTGGCTGGAACAGCCCGGCCACGCACCTGCCAGACCCCCAGGGTCGGTGCATCTGGGGGCGACGACGACATATCCGCGCCGGCGGCTCGCCCGACCAGTGCCCGGACTTCTGCGCCAGCCGCAACGGCCTCCGGCGACGGCAATGGTGCACCCGCCAGGCTCGGCAGCCGCACCGACCATGAAGCACCGCCTGATTGAACCGGCTCGCCAGTGCGCCCGGTCAGGCCGGCCAGCGTCTGCAGCGCGGCGCGCAAACTGGCCGTCGAAGCCAGGAACGGATGCGAGTGCGTCGTTGACGTATCCACAGCCGGCGACCTGGGCGACGACGGCGCTGGGTGTGGCGCTACTGAGCTATCTTCAGCCCACAGCAAGAACGCGGCATCACCCGAGTTCCTTTCAACACCCCATGCTCCGTGGAGGACGAGCACCGCCGTTCAGACTCCTGTGCAGAGTTATACTCCAGTCGCGGAGCGGCCTTGCGGGCCGAGCAGGCACCTGCGTCTCAGCGGCGACACGTCCGGGTCGCCCTGCGGCCGGGCATGCGACTCAGTGCGGACCACGCCGACTGTGAAACGTCGCGTGCTGCCGAAGGATGCGTTAGACGATGATCGAGATCAACATCGACCCGGTCCTCTTGCGTCTTGGCCCAATCATGATTACCTGGCACGGCTTCTTTACTGCAGTCGGCGTCCTGGCCGGCATCTGGTATGTGACGAAGTTGGCCGTTGAGCGCGGCTTCACCGAAGACGACATTATGTCACTCGCGCTCTGGTGCGTCGTGGGCGGCATCGTCGGGGCGCGCCTGTTTCACGTCATCGACGCCTGGGACTATTACGCCCGCGATCCCGGCGCGATCTTGCGCGTCAATGAAGGCGGCCTTGCGATCTGGGGCACCATTGTCGGCGGCCCCATCGGCGGCACGATCTACGCCAAACGCAATGGTCTCTCGGTCCCGCGCCTGCTCGATATCTGCGGCCTCGGCCTGATTCTGGGTATGGCCATTGGCCGGCTGGGCGACGTCGTGAACGGCGAGCATCACGGCGCGCTCACGAGTATCCCGCTGCCGTGGTCGGTGATGTACACGCACCCGACGACGCTCGGCGAGCCGGGGCTGGCGGTGCATCTGGCAGTCGGCTACGAACTGGTCTGGGACATGTTGGTCTTCGCGGTAAGTTCGTGGCTGCTGCACCGGCGCATCTTGCCGCGTGACTCGATGGTGTTCTGGACGATGATCGCGCTGTACTCGGCGGGCCGATTCGTCGTCCAGTTCTTCCGCATCGACTCGCCGTTTATCTTCGGCCTCAGTCAGGCGCAGTTCCTGTCGCTCGCGGTCGGGGCAATCGCCGTCTGGATTCTGGTCTACAACTGGACCCAGGCCAGCCGTACCGGCCGCGACGACGCCATGCATGCCGGACTTGACGACGAGCCTAGTGATGAGGTGCCAAACGTCGGCGTGAGCGGTGCGAACCAGGCATAACGCGCGACGGCACTCGCCCCCTCTCCCGCTTGCGACACGGGGATCCCTCCGCAGGCGGAGAGGCCCCGTCGTTCGGGGGAGAGGGGGCAACACGGTGGAACTTTGCTTTCTCGGTGCCTACGACGTGGGCGGCCGGTGATCGCTCCAGGGCTGTGCAGCCTCGAAGGCGGCGGCGGCGCGCAAGACCCGTCCCTCGGCAAAGCGTGGTCCGACGATCTGCAAGCCGACCGGCAACCCGGCAGCACTCAGGCCGCACGGTACGCTGATAGCCGGCTCGCCGGTCAGGTTGAACGGGTAGGTAAAGGGACTCCAGGCCAACGTCGGTCCGTACTGCGGCTCCGAGCGGTCCAGGGTGAACGCCGTGTCAGCCATCGTCGGCGTCAGCAGCAGGTCGTACTCCTGGAAGAACTGGCCCATCGTCGCCGCAAGCGCCAGCCGCTCCACCCGCGCCTTCGCCGAATCGAACAGGGTCCGCCCGGCCAGAATCTCGACGGCCTGCACGAAACCGGGGTCCATCTTGTCGCGCAACTCGCCCAGGCGCGGATACGCCCGATTCGCGGCCCCGGCCCACAAATACTGGTCGGCCGCCCAAATTGGATCTGAAAAGCCGGGGTTCGCCTCGCCGACCGTAGCCCCAAGCTCCTCGAAGCGCTTCACCGCCGCCGCAACCATCTCGGCCACCTCGGGCCGAACATTCGCGTAGCCCAGGTCCGGGCTATACGCGATCTTCAAGCCGGCCACCCCGCCATCGCACGACGCCACGTAATCCTCGTCGCTGGCCGGCAGACAGTGGGGGTCGCGCGGGTCCGGGCCGGCCATCGCCTGCAACAGCGCCGCCGTGTCGCGCACCGTGCGGCTCATCGGGCCGTAGTGCGTGACCAGTTCGCTGACGGAGACCGGGAACATGGCGATGCGCCCATAGGTCGGCTTCAGACCGACGACGCCGCAGAAGCTGGCGGGCATCCGGATCGAGCCGGCCCCATCCGAGCCGACCGCGACCGGGATCATGCCGGCCGCCACCGCCGCGCCGCTCCCTGAGCTTGAGCCGGCCGCCGAATGCTCCAGGTTCCACGGGTTACGCGTGAAGCCGTATAGGGGGCTCCAGCTAATGCCCTGCCAGCCGAACTCGGGCATGGTCGTCATGCCGACCACGATGCCACCAGCCCGGCGGATACCCCGCACGACCGGCGCGTCCTCGTTGGCAACGTAGTCGGCCAGCAGCTGCGTGCCGAACGTGACGTGCGCGCCGGTCACATTCATCTGATCCTTGACGCCGACCGGGACGCCGTGCAGCGGGCCAAGCTCATCGCCGCGCTGGACTGCGACCTCGGCGACCCGAGCCGCCGCCCGGGCGTTGTCGGCCAACACCTCCGAAAACGCGTGTATGGCCGGGTCAAGCTGCTCTATGCGGGCGAGTGTGCCGTCGATCACCTCGACTGGCGAGATGTCCTTGCGGCGGATGCTGGCGGCCAGGTCGAGAGCCGACGAAAAACCGAGCGCGGTAAGATCCATGCCACTTCCCTGAGAGCGCCCGAGGCGATAGTGTCCTCAACGGTAGCGGCAGGCGGCGAACGATGCCAGCGATCCTGATGTGCGCGTTGGCAGCGGCTGGCATCGCTATGTCCGCCAGCCTGGCAAACGCGCCTACGACGCGGCTGCCGCAGGCGCAGACGCCGCATCTGCCTCCACCAGCGGCTCCGTAACCACCGGCTCCTTTGTCAGCGCCGGCAGGGAGTCGGCCTCACCGCCGACGATCACCGACAGGGCAGCCGGCACGACCTCGAAGCGGGCCGGCGTCGTGCCGAGCGGGTTCGAATCGGCGTGCGCCATCATCGGGCGCGGAGCCTGGATTTCGACCGTGCGAGCATGGAACGACAGCACTTTCGGGTTGTAGACACGCTTGCCGCCCGAGATTGAAAGCAGGTGGCGGGCCAACTCGAACTTCCCGAAGTGGGTAAACACCTGCACGTCGAAGAAGCCATCGTCCAGGCGGGCGTCAGGTGCTAGGGTCAGGGCGGCACCCAGGTATGGGCCGTTCGCGACCGTCACCATTATGGCGCGGAAGCGACGCACCCGGCCATCCAGGCGCAGCACCACCCGTCGAGGCCGGGACCGCCACATGAACGTCAGGAGCGGCTTGATCGAGCGCCAGTTGCCACGGTCAAGCTGATTGAAATAGGCAAACACCCCGGCATCTACGCCGATGCCGGCGGCCTCCAAGAAGAAGGTATTCCGCGACTGGGTGCGAGCCCGTCCTACGTCGATTCGTGCCACCCGCCGCGCCATGATGACGTTCGCAGCCTCGTCAAGGTCGCGCGGGATGCCGAGCATCCGCGCCACGTTCATGACGCTACCCAGCGGCAAGACGCCGAGCTCGACGCGGGTGCCGACCAGACCCTCGGCGACTTCTGCCACGGTCCCGTCGCCGCCCGCCGCGATGGCGATGTCGTAGCCGTCGCGCGCGGCCTGCTGCGCCAGTTCCGTCGCGTGGCCGGCGTGCTCCGTGCAGAACACATCGGCCTCAATCTGGTGGCGTTCCAGCAGTGCCCGCACCTCGTCTAGGCCGAGGGCGTTCGTCGTCAGGCCGACTTTCTGGCCGGCGGTCGGATTGATGATGAGGCAGATCCGCATAGCTTCGTTCATCACCTTTCAGCTCGGTCCGAGCGGCGATCAGTACGGGCGGCGATGGCGTTTTCGGATGGAAGTATGGCGCGGATCAGGCGGGAACGGCGGTGCGCTGCTCAGTGGGCGCACGCGTGACCATTGCTGCCGTGTCACGGTCGGATTCAGGCGGCATGCGGTCAGCGGCGGCCAAATGCAGCGCTCCGTCTGGCAGCCACCGTTCCACCGGTGCGCCCTTCCACCATGCCCAATCGAGCAACTCGGCGCGGGCCATCACGTCACCCTGCGCGTCCAGCACGTCGAGCAGCAGACGCACGAAATAGCCGTTCGTCGGGTCGAGCGCCCAAGCCTGTTCGGTCACGCGTCGGGCACCTGCAAAGTCGGGCGAGGACTGGTGCAAGAGGCACTGTCCCAGCACTGCCAACGCCCACGGATTCGCCGGTATCAGGGACAGGGCGCGTCGAGCCTGTGCTGCCCCTGCTTCTGGCCGTCCGGCATCGCGAGCAAGGCGCGCTCGACCCAGATGGTAGCGGGAGCGTTCGGCACGCAGGCGCTGGGGAAGCTCCCGTGCATCGACCTCAGTTGAGACACGCCAGGAGATGATGCCCCACTTGCCGCGCCGCGCAGACAGTGCGCTGACGCTCGCCACGCTGTCCTTTAGCTGTGCCCACATGGTGCTCCTCCTGCTCGTCAACCAGGGGCCGAATGTCGTCGGCCGTCGAGCCGCCTAAGGCGCATGATGCGTGCCAGACAGAACGGCAACCCGGCATACTCCCTGCGGCTTGAACAGTCCTCCCGGCCCGGACAGACTGCCGCCGCGGACTGCAGCGGAGTGGGCCGAGCATGGCCCACCTGCACGCAGCGGGGCCGGAAGCGCGGGCATGCTGAGGGCACGGGCAACAACAGCGAAACTTGAAGACGCAGGCGCTGGCGCAGCAGTTCCGGCCCTGACGGCGGGGTTACAGCGGATGTCAACCTACCGAATCGAGGGCGGGGCGCCGCTGCGAGGCAGCATCACGGCGAGCGGCGCAAAAAACGCCGCGACCAAGCAGATCGTCGCCAGCCTCCTGACCGACGAAGAAGTCATCCTTCACAACGTCCCGCGCATTGGCGACGTGAACATCACGATGGACATTGTACGCTCGCTGGGGGCAATGGTTGAGTGGTCGGGTGACTCAACGTTGCACATCCAGGCGGCGACAGTTGGCAGCGGCGAAGTCCCGGTGGCGTTCTCGGGCCTGAACCGCATCCCGGTCCTATTGATTGGGCCGCTGCTGCACCGCTACGGCACGGCCTCGGTGCCGCTGCTCGGCGGGGACGACATAGGCGCACGGCCGCTCAACTTTCACGTGCAGACCTTGCAGAAGCTCGGCGCGACCATTACCTTCGAGCCTGACTGCTGGCGCGCCACGGCGTCGCGCCTCAAGGGTGCACTGATCGACCTGCCGTACCCAAGCGTCGGCGCCACCGAGAGCGCGCTGCTGTCGTCGGTCCTGGCCGAGGGCACCACGGTGATCCAGAACGCCGCCGTCGAGCCGGAGATTATTGACACCATCCTGCTGCTGCAAAAGATGGGCGCGCTGATCGCGGTCGAGGTGGACCGGACCATCGTGGTTGAGGGCGTGCCGCGATTGCGCGGCGCGGAACACCGGCTCCTCACGGACCGTATCGAGGTCGCGTCGTTTGCGGCGGCAGCCGTCGCCACGAACGGCGATGTCTTCATCGAGGGGGCGGAACAGGGCCAGATCATGGCGTTCCTGAATGCCCTGCGGCGTGTCGGCGGCGAGTTTGAGATTCGACCAGACGGCATCCGCTTCTTTCGTGGCAACGAACTGCGGTCGATCGCCCTGGAGACAGACGTGCACCCCGGCTTCGCGACGGACTGGCAGCAGCCGTTCGTCGTGCTGCTGACCCAGGCGACTGGACTATCAGTCATCCACGAAACCGTCTTTGAACAGCGGTTCGGCTACACCGGCGTTCTGCAGGAGATGGGCGCGACAATTGAGCTGTACAAGACCTGTCTCGGTGGGAAGACGTGTCGGTACCGGTACGGCGACCATCCACATAGCTGCCTCGTGCAAGGCCCGACGCCGCTGCACGGCACGACCATGCAGATTCCCGACCTGCGCGCCGGCTTCTCCTATGTGATCGCGGCGCTGGTCGGGAAGGGTGCGTCGAGCATCGACGGCGCGCAGTACGTCGAACGCGGCTACTCGCATATCCCCGAGAAGATTGAGCAACTGGGCGGGCGCTGCCTCGTCGTCTAGAACATGTGGCCGGCCGGATTGGCGCGCGAGGCCGACGCAGAAATCTGACACGCTCTTTCGTGCGTGGTACTGAAGCGGCGAGCGCGGGACCACCGCCGAGGGGGGGGAGATTGATGGGACGACTGGACGGTAAGGCGGCCAACGTGACGGGGGCCGGTTCGGGCATCGGGCGGGCCATCGCGTTCGGCTACGCGCGTGCAGGCGCCCGGGTGCGGGCCGCCGATATCAACCTCGGCGGGGCGCAGGCGACGGCAGCCCAGGCTGGCAACGGGTCGGTGTTTGCGTGCGCGGCCGACGTGACGGACGAGGCGTCGGTGCAGGCCATGATTGCCTGGGCCGTCGCCGAGTTCGGGCGGCTGGACATCATGGTCAACAATGCGGCCATCCAACTCCACGGGCAGGACGGCCCCTGCCACACCATCCCGCTAGATGTCTGGGAATGCACCCAGGCGGTCAACTTGCGCGGGCCGTTCCTCGGCTGCAAGCATGCGCTGACGGCAATGCTTGCGGCGGGCACCGGCGGCGTCATCATCAATATCGCCTCGCCGACCGCATTCGCCCAACTCAGGGCCGGCTACGCCGCCTATGCGTCCAGCAAGGGCGGCGTGGTGACGCTGACGCGCTCGACTGCGAAGGACTACGCGGTGCACGGTATCCGCTGCAACGCCGTGGTTCCGGGCGCGACTGAGACGCCGTTGACCGACGAGATCTTCGCGGACCAGGGAGTGCGCGGGGCGTTGACGGCCGCGACGGCGCTCGGGCGGCTGGGGCGGCCGGCTGACCTCGTCGGGATTGCCGTCTTCCTGGCCTCCGACGACTCGGCGTTCGCGACCGGTGCCCATTTCTTCGTGGATGGCGGCCTGACGATGCACTGAGTCGGACGATCTCAGGCAGGCGGCGCGGACGGTTGCAGGCGTGCGAGAAGCCGGGCAACCCCGACTGCAGCAAGCGCCGGTGCCCGTTCGTCACCGTCGATCAGCGCCCCGAGCAGCAGGCCGTCCGTGAGCGCCACAAGTTGAACGGACAGTTCGTCAGCCGGCTCGTAGCCGAAGCGCGCCAGTACCAGCGCCGACAGCCGGACCAGTTCGTCGGTCCAGCCCCGAACGAGCGGGCGCAGGCGTGGGTGTCGCCCAGCCTGAGCGTACCGCTCGTAGAACGTCAGCAGCCGCACCGGGTCGGTGCGCTCGTCATCGCCAGCGACAAGGGCCACGATCAGCCGGGCCACGGTGTCGGGCGGTTGGGGCGGGAGCGGCAGACTGGCTGTGAGCGCCCGCGCCTGCCGCATCAGTGGCTCCCCGAACGCCTTCGCAGCCGCCTCAGTCAGGTCGTCCAGAGAAGCGAAATAATAGGTCGTAGCAGCCAACGGCAGGCCGGCCCGCGCGGCCATCGTCCGATGCCCGAGCGCATCGAAGCCCTGTTCTTCGAGGAGCGTGCAGGCGGCCCGCACCAGCTGGTCCCGGCGCTCCTGGCCGCGCGCTGTCAACGGTGCCAGTAGGCGCGTAGCCGACTGGCCGATATCACTTCGTCGTGGACGCGGCACGATCAGTGGCCTCCCGTCAGTTGCAGTCCGATGACGCCAGCGACGATCAAGCCGATGCAGGCCAGTCGCGCCACCGTCACCGACTCGCCAAGCACCAGCATCCCAATCAGTGCCGTCCCGACCGCGCCGATGCCAGTCCAGACGGCGTAGGCCGTGCCGATGGGCAGCGTCTTGAGCGCCACGTTTAGAAGGCCGAAACTGCCGACAGCGCAGACGATGAACAGGAGTGTCGGCCAGAGGCGACTGAAGCCATCGCTGGCCTTCAGCGCCACCGCAAACCCGACTTCCAGCAAGCCGGCCACCACCAGAACAACCCAGGCCATGTGCCGCACCTCAGCTGACGCAGATTCGGACACTGGTACGCCTGTACCAGTTTACCTGCCGTGTCCGCGACTGGCGACCTTCTGCACGTCGCCGGCGTCGTCGTTGATGGGCATTAAAGCAATCCCTCAGCTCTGCGTGGCCGTAGGTTAGATGCCAGCGTCGATCTTACAGACAGGCGTTCGTGGCGCGGCACCTCTCTTGCCGAACCGTCAGGGTTGGGCCGCATCAGGCGCTGCGTCGGAGACATGCGCGGCAGTTTCGCTCAGCTCGAAGCTCAACGCGCACCAGTCCAAGCGAACCGCACCAGACAGCATCCGGCTGGCGTCAGATGATGGAACGCAGGCACTAGGAGACGAACAGATGAAGATGATGCTTGGCATCGCCGCACTACTCTTCGTCGCCGTGGTTGGCTACTTTGGGTACACCACCTTCAAGCCGGCCGCCCAGGCCAGCGCCCCGATTGCCGCCGCGCCGGTCGCCGCAACGGCCGGCAGTGCCGCAGCCGCGTCCGGCGCGGTCTTCCGTATCGACCAGAACGCCTCAACCGCCCGTTTCGTCATCGACGAAGTGCTGCGCGGCACGCCGACCACCGTCGTCGGCACCACGAATCAGGTGGCCGGCGAGATTGCTGCCAACCTGAACGACATCGACGCCGCCAACGTCGGGCCGATCCGCCTCAATGCCCGCACTTTGACGACCGACGCCGAGAGCCGCAATCGGATGCTCCAGAATCGCATCCTGGAAACCGAGCAGCACGAGTTCATCACCTTCACGCCGAAGAGCGTCGTCGGACTGCCGGAGACGGCGACGGTCGGCCAGCCGCTCACCTTCAAAATAGTGGGCGACCTGAACATTCGCGGAACTGCCCGCGAGGCGACCTTTGATGTGACGCTGACCCCGACCACTGCGAACCGACTGGAAGGCACGGCCTCCACGTCCATCAAGTATGCCGACTGGGGCGTCAGTATCCCGCAGGTGCCGAGCGTCGCCGGCGTGGCCGATCACGTGGGCCTGCACCTGGACTTCGTTGCCATCAACTAACGAATGCCGGCCGTACCGGT
>JBBQBU010000133.1:0-12212 GCA_038318015.1 Chloroflexota bacterium
CGGAAGGCTTAGAACGCCGCGGGAGCTGGGAGGAATGATGGCAGAACGCGACGACCTGGTCATCCGCATAGCTGGTGAGGCTGGCGAGGGTGTGTTGAGCACCGGCCAGCTGATCACTCTGGCAGCAGCCAGGGCCGGCTATGGCGTGTTGACCGATTCAGTGCCCCCTGCGGAAATCAAAGGCGGGCATTCTCTTTTCCAGATTCGTATCGCCCCTACGCGCCTCTTCTCGCGCGGGGATGTCGTGGATATTCTGCTCGCGTTCAACCGCGAGGGATACGACCGCAACATCCGCGAGCTGAAAGAAGGCGGCCTGCTGCTGTACGACTCGGGCGACTTTACCCCGCCGGAAAACCCCGGCTCCTACGAGCAGCACGCGCTTCCGCTGACGGAGATCGCGCGGAAAGAGTTGCAGTTTGAGCTTGGCAAGAACGTCGTCGCGGTCGGCGCGGTGTCGTCGCTCTTCGGGCTGGACCCGGAGTACATCCGTCGGCTGCTGCACCAGCGTTTCGCTCGCAAGGGCGAGGTGGTGCTGAACAAGAATTATCAGGCGCTTGATGCGGGCATCGGCTACGTCCAGCGGAACATCCCTGAGCGCAACAAGGTTCAGGTCAAGCCCGGCAACCTGAACGAGACGTCACGCATCGTCGTGTCGGGCAACCAGGCCATCGCGATGGGTTCGCTGGCCGCCGGCTGCCGCGTCTACTCAGGCTACCCGATCACCCCCGCCACCGACATCATGGAGTTCCTGGCCTCGGAGCTGCCGAAGGTTGGCGGCTCAGTCGTGCAGGCCGAAGACGAGATGTCGGCACTGGGTATGGCGATTGGTTCATCCTACGCCGGCAAGAAGTCGATGACGGCCACGTCCGGCCCTGGCGTCAGCCTGATGGTCGAACTGATGGGGCTGGCCAGCATGGCCGAGATCCCCGTCGTCATCGTCGATGCCCAGCGGGTTGGCCCGTCCACGGGCATGCCGACGCGCCAGGAGCAGGGCGACCTCTTCCTGGCGGCGCTGGGCGGCCACGGCGAGATTCAGCGGATCGTGCTGGCCCCGGTGTCGGTGGCGGACTGTTTCGGGCAGGCAATCAACGCGTTCAACCTGGCCGAGCAGTTCCAGATGCCGGTGATGCTGATGGGCGACACGACGCTCGGCGTGCGGACGGAGAGCATCCCGACGCCGGACTTTGCCGGCGTCAAGATCGTCAACCGCCTGACCCCGCAGCAGCATGCCGAGAACGGGACCAACGGCACGAACGGTGTCGCGCCGGTGGTGCCGGGCATCGAGAGCGGCTATAAGCGGTACGAACTGACCGAGAACGGCGTGTCGCCGATGGCCATTCCGGGCATGGAGGGCGGCCAGTACGTCGCGACGGGCCTGGAGCACAACGAGTCTGGCCGGCCGCGCTCCGACGCCCGCAACCATGAGATGATGACGGACAAGCGGTTTGGCAAGCTGGAGCTTGCGCGCGCCGCTGCGCCGGACGCCCACTACTACGGCGACCAGGATGCCGACGTCGGCATCATCTGCTGGGGCTCGCTGTGGGGCGTGGTGGTCGAAGCCATCGACGCCGCGAAAGCGAAGGGCATCAAGGTGGCCGCAATGGCCCCGCGCATGGTCTGGCCGCTGCCGGACCAGCAACTGCTGCCGTTCATGGAGTCCAAGCGGGTCGTGCTGGTCCCGGAGATGAACTACAGCGGGCAGCTTGCCCAGTTGATGCGTGCCCGTTACCTGCGCCAGTTGGTTTCCATCACTGACTATTCCGGCGGCGTCTTTACCGTCGCGCGGCTGCTCCGAGAGATCGAGGGAGTCCATCAACATGCCTGACGGCGTTGCAGTCAAGCCCCTGCCGCTGGAGACGTACAAGAGCGACGAGAAGCCGACGTGGTGCCCGGGCTGCGGTGACTTCGGCGTCCTGAACGGCCTGTACAACGCGATGCGGACGCAGGGCCTCCAGACGAAGGATGTCGTCGTGGTGTCGGGTATCGGCTGCTCCAGCCGCCTGCCTTTCTTCGTATCGAGCTACGGCTTCCACGGCGTCCACGGCCGGGCCATGCCGATCGCCACGGGCATCAAGGTCGCCAACCCCGACCTGAAGGTGCTGGCGATGGGCGGCGACGGCGACGCGTTCGCCATCGGCGGCGGCCACTTCGTGCACGCGGCGCGTCGTAACCTCGACATTTGCTACGTCATCATGGACAACAACATCTACGGGTTGACGAAGGGGCAGACCTCGCCCACGAGTCAGGTCGGGTTTGTGACCAAGACGACGCCGAAGGGCACCCCGGACCGCCCGATCAACCCGTTGCGGCTGGCGATTGCCAGCGGTGCAACGTTCGTGGCGCGCGGCTTCTCGGGGAAGCCGAAGGAACTGGCCGACCTGATCGTGCAGGGCATCAGCCACAACGGCTTTGCTGTCATCGACACGTTCAGTCCGTGCCCGACCTTCAACAAGGTCAACACGTTCAAGTCGTACCGCGACGAGGTTGCCGATCTGCCGACGGACTACGATCCGTCGGACATGCACAAGGCCATCGAGACCGCGTCATCGTCGGACCCGATGTACCTGGGGCTGCTCTACCGCGAGGAAGGGTCCAGCTTCGAGGACCACCTGGCCGCAGCCAAGACGGGCACCGAGGCCGACGCGCCGAAGGTGATGGAGAACCTGTTCAAGCTGTACAGCTAACGGACGGGGTTATAGGTTCTGGGGGAGGCGGTCCGGCAACGGGCCGCCTCCTTGTCTGTATGCTAGCGCGAGAGGTGGGCGGCCATGTTGACGAGTTACATCAAAGCGGCAATGCGGAAGGCTCACTACGAATTGCTACCCGATGATGGCTCCTTCTATGGTGAGATCGAAGGCTTTCAGGGCGTCTGGTCGAATGCCGACTCGCTGGAAGCGTGCCGCGATGACCTTGAAGAAGTCCTCGAAGAATGGATACTGCTACGAGTTTCCCGCCAATTGGCCCTGCCTGTCATTGACGGACACGAATTGACGGTGCGTCAGAGCGCCTAATGCCACGCATTGGCCCAATTCCTCGGTCGGATCTTGTGCGGTTTCTGCGTGCCCTGGGATTTGACGGACCGTTCTCCGGTGGCAAGCACCAGTACATGGTTCGTGACGATGTGACCGTTCGGATTCCTAACCCACATCGCGGCGATATCAGTGTTGCCTTGCTTGCCCGCATATTGCGACAAGCGGGGATTGCCCGTGATGAGTGGGAGCGTCTTTAGGCGCCGCCCATCGGTGCTGCCAGCATCGCTGTCCCGATCCCGGAAGTCATTGATTCACATGGTTAGCCTGCTGACGAGCAAGTCGCATCAAGAGGCGCAGTGCCTCGTTCACGGACGCAGAGTCGCGGAAGACCTCGGCAACGTCTGCGTCCAAGAACACGAGATTCGATCCCTCCGTGAAGGTCGCCGCGTGCTTCCCGCGCACGCCCTCCGCGAAATCGTATTCATCTCGCATGGTGTCGTCACCGCTTTCCATGCCTTGGGTCTACGCGGCGGCGGCGAGGCGCGAGCGCAGCGGCAACGCCAGCGGGATCACCGCGAACGTCAGGACGGCCATCACCGCAAACGCCAGGTCCAGGCCCGACCAGTCCGCGTACAGGCCGTAGGCAACCGTCATCAGGGCGGCGGCCACGTCGATGACCGTGTAGTACAGGCCGTAGCCGCGCCCGCGCTTGCCGTCTGGCACCAGCGACGCCACGGCAGCGTACAGCACCGACGACGTGCCGTTCAGGCCGAAGCCGAACACCAGCGCCAGCGGCAGCACCGCCATCGACGGTCCCCAGACCAGCCCCATCAGCGCCAGCGCCGTCGTGGACTCCGTCAGCACGATGATGGCGAACGGGCCAAAACGATCCCCGAGCGGGCCGCACACTAGCTTGCCGAGCGCGCCGCCCACGAACAGCACCCCGAACACCACGCCGATACCCACGCCGTCGAAACCCTGGCGGTCCAGCGCGAACGGCAGGAACGTCAGGCCGGCCGCGCGCGTGCTGCCGTCCATCAGGCCGACCAGCGACAGCAGCCAGTAGGCTGGGGGCACGCCGCCGATCAAGCGCTGTGGGGCGGCGGCAGTCGTCATCGGGGCCGATGCCGCTGGTGCGCCGGATGCTGGTCGTGGCGCGGGCGCGGCTGCTGCCACCGGGGCAGGCTGCGTCTGCGGGGGCGGGTTCACCCACGTCTTGAGCAGCCCAACCACCAGAGAGAACACGAGGCCGAACGCCCCCAGCGCGATCAGCGCCGCGCGCCAGCCGAACGGCAGCGCCACCATCCCGACCAGCGCCGGCGCGGCCATCTTGCCGAGGTCGCCGGCAAAGTTGAGCGTCCCGATGGCCGTGCCGCGCCGTCCCCCCTCAAAGGCGCGCGCCACCATCGCTGAGGCGCACGGGTGCTGGAAGTTGCCACCCAGGCCCGCCAGGATCGCCAGCACAAGCAAGATCGGGAAGCTCGTTGCAGCGGCCATGCCCAGCAGTCCGGCCGCGCCCCAGGCGTTGCCCCCGACCAGCAGCATGTACTCGCCCACGCGCTCCGCCAGCAAGCCGGCCGGCAACTGGAGTACCGCCGACGCGCCGCTATACAGTGCCTTGACCAGCCCGACTTCCGCGTACGACAGATTGAGGTCGGCGGCGATGAGCGGAAGCAGCGGGAACATGACCGCGAACATCGCATCGTTGCAGGTATGGATGCTGGCCGCGACCAGCAGCACCCGCGATGGCGACATCGGCCGCGCGGACGGCTGCTGCGCCTGTGGCAGTCCGTGGGCAGCCTGGGCCAGCGTGCCTACCGATGTCACGGTCGCCGGTTCCGCCACGAAGCCCTCCAGGGTGCCGCCACTCGACCACCGTTTCCTGAGCGGCCCGAGCGTGGCAGTGTACCCTGCGGTGGTCGGCCAGCACACCGGACGGTAAACGACGGCTCGGACCACAGGCGGCACGCGCTGTACGAGACGTTCGGCGGCTTCGGGACGTTGCTGGCGATCGCCCACGACTAGCCGGACTGGGCCGTCTGGGACCGCTCCATGACGCCGCTGGCTGACGGGGTGATGCCGCGCCTGGAGCGCCTGGAGCGCCTGGAGCGCCTGATCGGCCAACTGGTGGCTGTCTGACTGGCGACCGCCTCCCGCCTCCCGCGCCCCGCCTTCATGTCATCCCGAGCGAAGTCGAGGGATCTCGGTGGCAGTGTATCGGTGCTTGAGATCCCTCGACTTGGTCGCAAGCTCGTCCCGCTAGGGATGACACAGAATGGCCCGTGGCCCGTGGCCCGTAGGCGTGTTGCTGGGTGCCTGAAGGCGGCGTCCTACGCGGCGTCCTACGCGGGGCCGGGGGCCATCAGCCGCGCCGGCGCGAACGCCGCGATTTCGGGCACAGTCTCGCCGTCCAGCGCCGCCGCCAGCCGGGGTGCGAGGGCCGGCAGGTAAATCAGCGGGCTGACCAAGCCATTCACCAGCCAGTAGCCCGGCGCGTTCGGGACCGGGCCGGCAATCGGCAATCGATCCACGGAGAACGATACCGGGCGACTGTAGACACGGCCCGTCTGCCGCGCAAGGTCCGGGTAGAAGCGCGCAACCTCGGCCCGAATCAGCGCCTCGCCATCCGGGTGCGGGCCATCCAGCATGCCCGCCACCGCCCGACTGAGTTGCCCCAGCCGCACCCGGCCGTCCGCCTGCTGCACCACGCCGATCTCAACGCTCGGGTGTAGGCCCAGGTCCGTGCCGTCGTCGGCCTCAAACGCGACGCGGCGGGCCGGGTCGGCAAGCGCCGTCTCCAGCGCGGCGCGCGACCGTTCTGGCGGAGTCAGCGCAACGACCACGTGCCGGTAGGTCTGCGGCAGCGGTTCACTCTCGACGATCTCGGCGTGCGTGTGGGCCATCGGCACGTCAAGGCCAGCCCCGCGCAGCAGCCGCCCGATCCACGCCCCGGCCGCCAGGATGACCTGCCCCGCGCTGATCGGGCCGTCGGCCGTCTCGACCACGGGCGTTGAGCCGTCCGTACGAATCGCCTGCACCTCGACGCCGCTCCGGAACTCCGCGCGGTGCATCGCGGCCCCCTGGAGCCACGCGCGCGTCGCCACCAGCGTGTCGAGCCAGCCCAGCGTGCAATACGCTGCCCCGACCGCAACCCCCGGCGTGAGGGTCGGTTCGAGGCGGGCCAGTTCGGCGGCATCCACCATGCGCCCCTCAAAGCCGTGGCCGCGCCCATGCTCCATCAGCGTGCCCAGCGTGTCCAGCGCCGGCTGGTCCTGCGCCAGCACCAGGATCGGACGAGCGCGGAAGCCGCCGTCCGCGCCCAGTTCCTCGGTACGCAGCTGGTGGCGGCTCAATCCCTCGAGGCACAGGTCGCGCAGACGGTCGTCGGTCGCGGCGGACAGCCAGTGGGTGCCGCCCATGCTCCAGCGCGTTGCCCCCTGATCTGCGGCTTCGGCGCGGTCCACCACCAGCACGCCCTGGCCACGCCGCGCGATCTCGTACGCGAGCGCCGCGCCGACGACGCCGGCCCCCACGATCAGCACATCTGGCGAATCGAGCCGGCCCCCCATCGGCAATCCCTCCGTTTCACAATGAGCAGAGTGTACTAGTGGGTCACGTCGTATTTGATTGGGGATGCGTCAATCTGGTCGGATCCTCAACTATATGGAGCGTGACCCACTAGTCGGCACGCAGCGTGCATGCGCGCGGGCGTTCCAGTCGGTGCCGACACGCGGCCCCGCGCGCCATGCTTGGGCCACGTAGGCAGCGTACAGTCCAGTGTCCGTCCGTCTACTCCGTGACGCAGGCGTGCCGGTCGTTCGCCCGGCATTCCTGGCTCGTCCCGGAGGGCGTGACTATAATGGAGAACGGCGGTCACGCTCCGGACGCACGCGCCGAAGCCCGGATCGCATTGTCAGGGAGGAGCAGCGGCGGCATGCAAGGAGATCAGGTGACGCCGGCTTCGGCTTGGGCTGCGACGAGTACGGTGGACCCGCCGGTCGTCGCCACCGAATCCCGAGGCGATTCGGCGCGCTCGCTCGTCTGGGAGATTATCCAGACCGTCTTGCTGACCATTGCCATCTTCCTCGCGGTGCGCTCGGTGGTGCAGAACTTCCGCGTCGAGGGTGCCAGCATGGACCCGACCCTGCACACGGGCCAGTACCTGCTTATCAACAAGGTGCTCTTTGCGCGGGCCGACGGCACGCTGCTGGCGAACATGATTCCGGACCGGACGCCTGCCGACGCCCCGAACTTCATCTTCGGCGGCCCGTCGCGCGGCGACATCATCGTCTTCCTGTCGCCCGGCCAGACAGACAAGGATTTCATCAAGCGGGTGATCGGGCTGCCCGGTGAGACGGTGCGGATCGTCAACGGGCAAGTGTTCGTCAGCGGCAAGCCGCTCGACGAGCCGTACATCACCCACCGTGCCACCTACGATCTGGATGTCAAGACAGTGCCGCCCGGCTCGTACTTCGTGCTGGGGGACAACCGTCCGAACAGTAGCGACTCGCATCTGGGCTGGTTCGTGCCTGCCGACAACCTGATCGGCAAGGCGTGGGTGAGCTACTGGCCGCCGACGTACTGGGGCGTGATGACCGCCGCCGCCTACGACGAGTAGCGGCCGCCAAGGGGGACGCGTGTCGGTGTGAGGCGGGCATGCCAGCGGCACGCCCCCGGAGGCCCGCCGCCAGGGCGTTGGCACGCCGGCCCGATTCGCCGGCCTGATTTGCTCGCCCGGAGGCCTACCGCCAGAACGCCGCCCCATGTGCGTGTGATTCCGCGTCAGATGCCCAGGAACGTCCGGTAGGCGGCCGTCGTGGCCCTGGCGACTGCTACATAAGCCTCGCCGCGCAACTCCGCGACGGTCGCGCAGACCGTCGTCACATCGCGCGGCTCAGTCGTGCGGCCCGGCAGCGGATAGGTGTCCGTCTCCAGCAGCAGGCGGTCGGGCGGGACTAGCAGGACGGCTGAACGCACCGCTGCCTCAGTCGGGCGCGTCACCGGCCGCCCCACCGCGAGCCAGCAGCCGGCGTCCAGGTAGCGCCGCGCAAGGTCTGGCCCGCCCACGAAGTAGTGGGCAACCACCCGGACGCCGGGGCGCTGCTGCACCAGGTGTATCGCCGCCTCGTGGGTCGCCAGCTCTCCGACGACGTGCAGCACCAGCGGCAGCGCACGCTCGGCGGCCAGCGCCAGGCAGTCGGCCAGGAAGTGAGCCTGACCCGGCAGGTCGGGCGCGCCGTCATCTAGGCCGACCTCCCCGATGGCGGCCGGCTGTGCGCCTGACTCGTCCTCTGCGCACGTGTCAAGTAGCCGCCGAAGCTGTTGGCTCGCCGTCGCTGCGCCCGCTGGTCCTGTGAGCGCGGCAAGCTGCGTCGGGTGGATGCCGACTGCCGCGCGGACCGCATCATGCAACCCGGCCAGCCGCAGCGCCGCCCGTGAGGTTGCATGACTGGTACCGATCGTCAATGCCTGCGTGACCCCGGCCGCCCCGGCCTCGGCAACCATCCTCCGGACCGCTTCGTCCGTATAGCGATCAAGATGGACGTGGCTGTCCACCAGTTCAGGCGGTGGAGCCGGTACGAATCGTTGCATCTGACGCCTCTAGCCCTGGAAAACCGTACAGTCATGATAAGATCGCGACGTGGCAGCCGTGTCAAAAGCTGAACAAGGCGCTGACCAACCCGCGCGGCCCCTCCGGACGGCCGCGCCGGATGTAGAGCCAGCCCCGGCGGCGACGATGCTGTCGCCAGTCGGGCCGCCTGCGCTGCCCCGCGCGTCGTCTATGGACGGTGCCCCTGCACCGGCCGACCGCGCACCGGCCGACCGCGCGGCCCCCGACGATCTCCGGGGTGTCCCGCTATTCCAGTCCCTCAGTGACGCCAATTTGTGCTCGCTGACCGGGACCATCGTCAAGCGGCATGCTGCGGCCGGTGCGGTCCTGTGCCGCGAAGGTGACCTGGGCCACGAGATGTACGTCGTCCTCAGCGGCGTGGTGACGCTGTACAAGGCGGTGGACGACCACGAAACAGAGCTTGGCCGGCTGGAGAGCGGCGCGTACTTCGGCGAAATGGCCCTGATTGGCGATGCCCCGCGCAGCGCTACCATTCGCGCCGTCACGCCCCTCCAGTATCTTGCCATCGACCGCGACACGCTGATGGAGGTCATCGCGGCGTTCCCGAGCGTCGCGCTCCAGATTCTACGCGGCTACAATGATCGCCTCGCCGACACCACCGAGCGGCTGGCCAGGATGAGCACCCGCACGTCGCCGGTGCCAACCCGACTCGCCGCGAGCGCGCCCGCCGCGCCGCTGGACTCGGACGCCGCGCTGCAACAGGCCGCCGAGCAACTGGTGCTCTACGCGCCGCATCCGCTGGCCGTGCTGGCGCGCCGGTTGCTCGTCGAAGACCAGTGGGACCGCAAGGTGCTGCTGGCGTTGGATGTCTATGAACTGACGGTCAAGTACACGCTGTTCATGCTGCTGGCCGACTATTTGCACCGGCCGGAGTTGCGCGCCGCTGACGTTGACCAGATGGTCGTCGCGGCGTTTCGCCGGCCGACGCTCGGGCTGCTGCTGGATATGTGCCCGCGCGTCCTCCGCACCTACAGCACGCGAGATGCTGCGCCGTTCGTGCCCGGCCTGGCGGATCTGCATGTCAAGCGGGAAGGCGGGCGGTCGGCGTGCGGACGCGCGTTCCAGGTGCTGACGACCTACCGGAACCGGCTGAAGCACGGGGCCGAAGGCGTCTGGGAGGTGGAGACGTTCCGACGCGACTTCGAGGGCAACCCGGCCGAGCGGCTGCCGAACGGGGAGCCGCGCTACGGCCTGAAGCACCATCTCGGGGCGATCCTGGAGGCCGTGGGCTTCCTGCGCGACTACCCGCTGGTGCATCTCACATCGATGACCTACGAGCACGGTGCGTTCGAATACGCCTACGAGCGCTGCACCGGCGCTTACTCCTCGTTCGACCGGGGCGTGTTCGCGAGCAGTGCACCGTTGGAGAACCGGCGGCTGTACGTGCTGTCACAAGAGGACGAGCGCGCGCTGTCGCTGCACCCGTTCCTGCGCTGGCAAAAGTGCCCAACTTGCAGTGTCACGGCGATTTTCGTGCTGTTCAGCGCCATGCCCGACCGCGAGCGACCCCGACGCGACGCCGCGCTGGCCGCGGACGCGGACACCCGTGTTCGCCGCCGGGAGCGCCTGGAGTACCTGAGCTATGCCTGCGGCCACACTCTGGTGGACCAGTTGTCGAACGAGCGCATCGAACGCGGCGAAGGCATCTCCCACCTGTTCGACGAGCACCCGGCGTGACACGAGCGACGCGAGGTGCGGGATGAGGGGCGAGGGGATGTTGCGGCTGCGGCAACAGCCAGCGGCGCTGCCACGACAGGTGCCCGGCATGGATCACGGTTCGTGAGGGATCATCGGCGACAGGCGGTGCCGGGCCGGTCGGTCGCGCGGCGGGCGCTGCTGCGGCTGCTGGCCCTGGGCGGCGCGGCGACGGCCTTCGGCAGCGTGGCTCGGGAACCGGTGATGCCAGCCCGCGCCGAGGCAGCCGATTTAGTCTGGGAGGCGCTGGCGGCCGGCGGGCACGTCGTCCTGGTGCGCCACGCCGAAGCTCCCGGCGTGGGCGACCCGGCCGGTTTCGTGCTGGAGGATTGCTCGACGCAGCGCAACCTGTCCGCGGGCGGCCGGGAGCAGGCGGTCAGGATCGGGGAGGCGTTTCGGGGGCACGGTGTCGCGGTCGATCAGGTGCTGACGAGCGGCTGGTGCCGCTGCATCGACACGGCGTCGCTGGCGTTCGGCAGGGCCGATGTCTGGCCGCCGCTGCACTCGTTCTTCAGCAACTCGGCCACGGAGCGTGCCCAGACCCGTGAGGTCCGCGAGTACATCGCTGCCTGGGCCGGCCCGGGCACGCTGGTGCTGGTGACGCATCAGGTCAACATCACCGCGCTGACGGACATCTACCCGGCGTCGGGCGAGGTAATCGTGCTGGCCCCGGAGCGCGCCGGCGGGCTCACCATCGTCGGGCGCACGCTGGTCGGCTGACGGCTTCCCCAAGCACCTGCGGCGGGCGTGGGAGCGCCATGCCCTTGCAACATGAACAGCATCCTTGTAGGGGTGAACCGCTGGTTCGCCCGTATCTATCGGCCGACCTACACGTACGCGATGAGCCGCCCGCCGGCTACCACGCCGGCCCAGAGGCACAGTGAGCAGGCCGCCGCCAGTTTCGCGCTGATGGGCGTGGGGCGGTCAACATCCCAACGGGCGATGCTGCGAACGGTCCAGCGGTGAAAGACGGCGGTGTTGAGGATCGCGAGGCCGATCAGGAGCAGCTTCACCTGGAACGCGGGATTGACCGCCAGCGCCGTCGCGTCGGTCATGAAGAGCAGGATGCCGGTCGGCGCGGCCAGCCCGAGGCCGCCGCGCGCCCACGGGAGCAGGTGCCGCGCCAGCGCCTGCACGGAGATGCCCGGCGAGACGCCCAGGAGCCGTAGATCGAACATGGCGGCGGCCCCGACGAGCACCACAAAGCCGAGGATGTGGGCGATCTCGACCAGGGGGTAGAGCCACGCATGCTCGCGGAGCGCCACAGCAAGCGCCGTCCGCTCCAGCCAGACGAGCCAGGGAGCAGCCGGCATGCTCAGTCCGTGCGCCGCGACGTGAGCGTACTGATGACGGTCGTTGTGGGCTGCGTCAGCGTGGGCTGCGTCAGCGCAGTTCGACGGTCAGGTCGCCGATGCCAATACGCTCGGCGCGTAGCTCCATCACCTCGGTCTGGTGCAGGTAGCCCTCGAAGGTGGCGACGACGCCGGGTGCCAGCATCTCCTTCGGCAGCCCACGGCTCTCGGAGCGGGACGGCGGGGCCATGACAATGGTCAGGACGGTGGGCGGATCTTCGATGGTGCCGTCTTCCTCTGGCTCGGAGGGCACTTCCAGGCTGACCAGGACATGCGGGTTACCGTACTGGACGTCCACGATGGTGCCGGTGAGCGCCAGCAGGGTGGAGCTATCGTAGCCCGACCACCCGTGATGGGCCAACGCCGGCACCGGGCTGGTAACCAGCAGTACGGCTGCCGCGAGCGCCGTGGCGAGTCCGGCGTGCCAGAACCGAAGCAGCGGTGCGCGAGCGTGACGGCGACTCGACATCAGGTGCCTCCGAATGGAGCGTGCGGGTGTGTCCATGCCGACATGGTGGCCCAAAACAGACAGAACAGTCCAGAATTCGGCGTCGCCGCGCG
>JBBQBU010000134.1:0-12142 GCA_038318015.1 Chloroflexota bacterium
GACGGTGCTGCAAGCTATGAAGCCCACGGCCTATCTGGTCAACACGTCGCGCGGGCCGCTGGTGGACGAGGCGGCTCTGGCCGTTGCCCTCAAGGAAGGGTGGATCGCCGGGGCGGCCCTGGATGTCTTCGAGACGGAGCCGCTGCCCCATGATAGCCCGCTGTTGAGCCTGCAAAATATCACGCTGACCCAGCACATCGCCGGCGTCACCTGGGAATCGATGCAGGCAATGACGGCGATGGCAGTGGACAGCGTGGCCGCCGTGTTGCGCGGCGAAGTCCCACGCACCGCCGTCAATCCGGACGCTGCCCGCTAGCGGCGTACCGGCTACGGGGGGGTTGGGCAGGGCCGTGTGGTCCCGCCTGCTAGAATCGCCGCGACTCCAGGCGGCAGGATGGCCGCATGAGTAGCGGGAGCGTGCCGGCGGTGAGCCATGACGAGCGCATGTACTGGGCGTTGCTGACGACGGTCAGCCAGATTGGGCCGAGCCGCTTCGGCCTCCTGATCGACCACTTTGGCAGCGCCGAGGCCGCCTGGAACGCGCCGCTGCTCGACCTCGCGGGTGCTGGCCTGGACCGTCGGGCCATCGAGTCGCTGGGCAAGTTGCGCCGCGTCCGCGACCCCGAGACGGAGCGCCGCAAGCTGGAAGCGCTCGGCGTGTCAGTGCTAATCCTGGACGACCTGGCCTATCCTGACGCCCTTCGAGAGATCGCCGATCCGCCGCCGGTGCTCTACGTGCAGGGTGCTCTCACGCCGGCTGATGATTGGGCCATCGCCGTCGTCGGGACGCGCCGCGCGACGCCGTACGGCCGGCAGGCGACTGAGCGCATCGTCACGGACGTTGCGCGCGCGGGTGTGACCATCGTGTCGGGGCTGGCACTCGGCATCGACACATTCGCCCACCGCGCCGCCCTTGCCGCCGGCGGGCGCACCATCGCGGTGCTGGGCAGCGCCCTGGACGAACTGTATCCGCGCCAGAATCAGGCGCTGGCCGACCAGATCGTGCAGCACGGCGCGGTGATCTCCGAGTTCCCGCTTGGCACGCGCCCGGATCCGACCAACTTCCCGCGCCGCAATCGCATCGTTTCGGGCCTGAGCCGCGCCACACTGGTCGTGGAAGCGGACCACAAGAGCGGCGCGATGATTACAGCCGGGCAGGCCGCCGAGCAGGGCCGCGATGTCTTCGCCGTGCCGGGCAGCATCCTCAGCCCGGCGTCGGCCGGGCCGAATCAGCTCATCAAGGAGGGGGCGCGCGTCGTGACAGCCGCCGAGGACATCCTGGAAGAGCTACACCTGACGGCCGTTGTCGAGCAGCAGGCGACGCGGGCGGCGCTGCCCGCCGACCCTACCGAAGCGGCGTTGCTCCGCGTCCTCTCCGCCGAACCGACGCACATCGACGACATCACGCGGGCAGCCAGCCTGCCGAGTGCGACGGTCATGGCGACCCTGACTATCATGGAACTGAAGGGCATGGCCCGCCAACTTGGCCCGATGCTGTACGTCCGCGCCTGATTCATAACGACGTCCGTCTACTGCCCGCCTGTCGGCGCTCGCGGCAATGGTCCGGCCGTTGCCCGCCAGCGCCGTATAAACAGGCACACATGTCTGACGTTCTGTTCAACGTGCTGTTCGCCGGCTTCTTCGCCGTCGCGACGGTCTGGCAAAGCTGGGCCTGGGCACTGCTGCTGCCCTGTCTGCCGCTCGGCATGCTGCTGCGGCGGCGCTGTACGCGGAGCCGCACGTTACTGCTGGCGGGCGGGATGGCACTGGTGCTGTTCGCTGCAAACGCTGGCGTGATCGCGGCACGGCTCCAGGCGGACCCGGATTTCGTGGCCGGCGTCTATCCGTCGTACTTCTTCGGGCTGGTGGTGGCGCTGTGCTGGCTGCTCCATACGCTGCTGGCGGTGGTGCTGCTCGGAACGGGCTGCCTGTTCACCGAAGCCGTCATGCGTGCGTCAACGTCGCCCGCACCAGCGCCCCGGCGCAGCCAACGGCCGAAGCGCCAGCGGTGACCGCAACCGCACGTCGGGGAAGAACCGCGAGAGCGATGCGCGCCACTGACCCTCGGCGGTCAGCCGGCGGCGACCGGTGCGGCACGTTCCTGGACCGTGAACGCCGGCATCACTTCTGCCGCGAAGCGCTCCAGTTGCTCGACCACCATCGCTTTCGGCATGCCGACCGGGTGCCCGATGTTCACCTCGGTCAGGCCGGGCCAGCGCGCCTGGATATCCTGGATCGTCGCGATGATGTGCTCGGGCGAACCGACCAGCCAGGAGCCAGCGTCGATCTGGTCGCGCATCGTCGGTAGGTTGCCAGTGCGCGCTTTGGCCGGGTCGGCTGCGGCGGCGATCTGCTCGGCGTTCAGGCCGCGTACGAACCCAAGCGGCGCGAACATCTTCACCCATTCCTCGTAGTAGGGCGTGGCCTCCTTGATCGCCGCCGCCTCGCTGTCGGCGATGTGCACGGTCAGGCCGAGGATCAGGTCGCCGCCAAGCTGCGTCTCCCGGTCGTGGCGGGCCAGGGATTCTTGCCACGCCTTCGCCACACGCTCGCTGGCCCCGCCGATGGCCGCGCCGCCCCCCATGATGCCCTTCATCCCCATCCGCGCCATGAAGTCCATGCCGCGCGGATTGGCACTCACAATCGGCTGATAGCAGTCGATGTCGCGGAACTGCGGGCGCGGCACCAACGTGATCTCCTCGACCTCATAGCCGCGATACGGCACGCGCGGCGGTATGGTGTAGTGCTTCCCCTGGTGCGAGAACGACCGCGACCGCAGGGACTTCAGCAGGATCTCGACTTGCTCCTCGAAGAGTTCGCGGTTAGCGTCCTGGTCCTGCATTGGCGAGCCGAACACCTCAACTTCGCGGGTGTGGTAGCCGCGCCCGACGCCGAGGATCACGCGGCCGCGCGTGAGGATGTCGGCGGTCGCGTAATCCTCGGCCATCCGAATCGGGTGCCACATCGGCGCGATGTTGAAGCCACAGCCGATGTTCAGGCGCTCGGTGAGGTGGGCCAGATGCACCGCCAGCATCAGCACGTTGGGGATGCACTCGTACCCCTCCCGCTGAAAGTGGTGCTCAGCCATCCAGAGCGTCGAGTAGCCCGCGCGGTCTGCCACCTTCGCGATGGCCTCCGTCTTCTCGAAGACCGTTGCAAGGTGGGCGTCCGTCAGCCAGCGATCATTGACGGGCGTGGCGTCGTAGCCATAGTCCTCAAGGTCAACCGCGCCCGCGTACAGCGTGCCAAACTTCGTAATCATCGCGCGCCCCCTTGCGCCGGCCCGTGCGGGGCCGTTCGAACGACCGCGCACCCGTGCCCCGGTGGTCGCTTACTATGCTTGGGTGACCCGGCAGCGTCAAGGCAGCGGCGACGCCTGCCCATCGGGATGGCGGGCATGGTAGAACATGCGTGCGATTTTCGTGTGGCACCGGGGGGCAACCATGACCGAACGTTGCGGCTGGGCGGGGACGGACCCGCTGTACGTGGCCTACCACGACGAGGAGTGGGGTGTGCCCGTCCACGATGACCGCCACCTGTTCGAGATGCTCATGCTGGAGGGCGCGCAGGCCGGCCTCAGTTGGCACACCATCCTGAAGAAGCGCGAGAATTACCGTGCCGCGTTCGACAACTTCGACCCCGCGACGGTCGCCGCATACGGCGACGAGAAGGTGACGTCGCTGCTGGCCGACGCCGGCATCGTGCGAAACCGCCTGAAGATCGCGGCCACCGTCCGCAATGCGCGGGAGTTCCTGGCCGTGCAATCCGAGTTCGGCAGCTTCGACACCTACATCTGGCGGTTCGTCGAGGGGCAGCCGATCCGCAACGCTTGGACGACGATGTCCGAGATCCCGGCCAGCACCGCCGTCTCGGATGCCGTCAGCAAGGACTTGAAGCGACGGGGCTTTACGTTCGTCGGGTCGACCATCATGTACGCGCACATGCAGGCTACCGGCATGGTCAACGACCACCTGACGAGTTGCTTTCGCTATGCCCAGGTCGGCTAGCCCGACGCTCAGTCCCTCGGGCGTCTGCTGACGCGTCGGCCGGCACTACCAGCGGAGCCGGCCGGATCACAAACGCGTTGTCCCGCCGTTACGGCCCGCAGGCGGCACCTTCGGCGTGCTCGTCCGACGCGCCGGCGCAGCCGCTCCCGCCAAACTCCGGTGCGCCGCTGGCGTAGGTGGCGTCGATATGCTCGCGGATCGCCGTCCACTCGCTGCCGGCGGAAGCCATCGCCACCGCATCTATCGCCTCGTCCTGGCACGTCTCGCAGAACGCCGCGTGGGTGTTGATCTCGCCGGACGGCAGGACATAGCAGTCGCGCAGGCTCGGGTGAGGCTGCTCGAACGCCATGCAGCCGCAGTAGCAGAGCAACGTCGCCATCAGGTCGAGGTTCGCAAAGGCGACGGTGTACGCCTCACTGCCGCGCGGCATGGTGTTGACCCAGGTCGGGAACATCGGCTGTGGTGAGCTGAAGTAGCGCTGAATCGGCACGTTGCAGGCAGTCGCCAGAAGCAGGCTGCCGGCCGCCCCGAGCATCAGCATGGCGTTGCGGCGGCTGATCGGTCGCCTGGGTGCGCCGGGTCGAATGTGAGGATTCTTGCTGGTGGCTGCTTGCTGGTTCTTCATCCGGACACCGCCAGGACTGTCAGCGTGATCGTCGGCGTTTCGGGGCTGTTCGTCCGCACCATGATCTCGAATCGATGGGGGCCGCCCATGCCTTCATGCATCAGGTATGGGTAGCGAATGGTCAGCGTCTCGCCGGGCTTGATGGCCGTCGAACTGACGGCGGGCGTGGCTGGTCAACAGCCTTCCAACATCCGGACGCGCGGTGCGCCCACGAGTTGGACGGTCTCGCCACCGGTGTTCCCCAGCACGAACCTCGCTTCGGCTCGCCGGTCGAGGGGCACGCGGCCGAGATCGATCGTGGTGGACTCTGCGGCCAGCCGTCCGGGTGCCCCTGAATCGGAGGAGACGGTCTGTTCGGCTCCACCCGTGAACACGAGGGCAAATGCAACGAGTCCGACGGTCCCGACAGTGAGCGCCCCGATAAGCAGCAAGAGCAATGAGCGTCGATGGCTTCTAGCGTGAGATCTTCGCGTAGACATCATTCAGGCTTCCAGATTGCGGGGGGCGGTGCCCACTGTCGGATGCGCCACTGACACGCGCACTACCAACATAACGGCGACAGTGACCGGCCAGGATGTGTCACCCGTCCCGACATCGACGGG
Organism: Chloroflexota bacterium; assembly: GCA_038318015.1. GTDB lineage: Bacteria > Chloroflexota > UBA6077 > UBA6077 > JACCZL01 > JADZEM01. Next base: position 5,235 of record JBBQBU010000134.1, read on the forward strand.
ACTATCCGAGCGATTGCCAGGGCAGCAAGCGAGCGGCGTCCGCCGGCCCGCGCCTATCGAACGTCGAGCGTGCCGACTTCAGCGAGGCCCAGCGGCGTGCGATCCTTCGCGTCGTCGTCGCGCAGGCCGGCCCGCAGCCGGTACGTCCCGCTCGGCGCGCTCTCGGGGATGCGTAACAGCAGCGTGTCTGGGACCAGTTCCCCGACCAGCCACTTGCCCATCGGCGTGCGCTCGCGGTTCGGGCGGCCCCACCGCTCGGAGACGACGCGGCTGCCGTCCGGAGCCACCAGTTGCAGGCCCGTTTGGAGATCCTGGTTGGTATAGGCCAGCGCCTGCCACACCAGCGTCACAGGCACCACGCTGCCGCGCGCTACGGGTGCGGCGGCTAGCTCAAGCGCCACCACGCGCGCGGTCGGCGTCACGTCGGCAGCCAGCGCCTGCGGTGCACGGCGCTCGTCAATGCCGTCAATGTGGTCTGACGTGTTGTGGAGCAGGCGAGGCACGACGACAACCAGCAGCAGGAGACCGACGCCCAGCCCGACCCGCCGCCCACCGAGGCCGCGCGCCAGGATTGCCAGCAGCACCGCCAGCGCCGCGCCGCTGACAACGATAGCAGCCATGCGCGTCGACGTCTCGCCGAACCAGACGTGCACGCGCTGCTGCCCGGCCGGCACCGTCACCGTCACCAACCCGAGTGGCCCGGACGACGTGACCGTCAAGGGCATGCCGTTCGCCTCGGCCTGCCAACCCGGAAAGTAGAACTGGTGCAAGATCACCGTGGACGGCTCGGCGGCCTCGGCGTCGAAGGCCATGCCGACGTAGCCGCGTTCACGCAGCGTCAGGCGCGGCACCGGGCCGGCGCTGGCTACCCGGTAGGCCTCGGAGCGGTTCACCGTGGGCGGACGAATGATCTGGTTGGCGTCCTCTTCGACGCCGGCCGGGAAGTAGTCGTCGAAGGCGCGGCGCTCCGACAGCCGGCGCTCGGCCTGGGTGCCGATGCCCACCTGCTCCTCGTCGATGACGTGGCTGCCGGCGACCGGCCAGGTCCAGTAGATGCCCGGCAGGCTGGTGATGCCGAGCAGTAGCACGGCCAGCATGCTCCCACCCGCGCCGACGTTCGCGCGGGCGGTCAGTGACGCCAACGCCCACGGCAGGCTCCCCAGTACCAGCGCCCCGGCGAACGAGCCGAACACGAACAGCCGTTGCGGGAACTGCACGTAGGAAATCAGCGGTACAGTGTCCCAGATTGGGGCCGACACCCGCAGTTGCAGCAGCAGTACCACCACGAAACAAGCACCGAACGCCGCCACCGCGAGCGCATCTGGGCGCGCCACGTATCGCACGGGCGGCGGCGACGGCCTGCGTCTCCCGAGCAGGGCTGCCGTGAACAGCCCCAACGCCAGCAGCGTCAGGAGCGCCGCCGTCAGCCCGAAGCGCGGCACGGCCTCGACGTAGTAATCGAACACGATGAGCGGCTGGAGCAGTTCGAGCGGCTGCACGAGGTACCGCGTCACCGTGAAGTCGCCAGTCCGCTGGTCCGATACCCGGCTGTACGACAGTTCCAGCAGGGCCGGTGCCCAGTACACAGCGGCCAGCGCCAGCGCCAGGAGCACGGCCCCGGCCGCCTGCACCAGCCGCCGCGCGGCCAGCAGCTTGCCGGATGCGTCAGCCTGGAGCCATGCGCCGGCCGCCAGCAGCGCCGCGTAGATACTGGCCAGCCCAACAAAGAACAGCGCCGTGATGTTATGGCCCAGAACGACCAGCGCCAACAGCCCGGCCGCACCGCCGAACGCCAACCAGCCGCCGCCCCGCACCAGCCGATGCACGGCCAGCAGCGCCCATGGCATGATCGCCATCGCGATGGACTCGCCCAGGACGCCGCCTTTGTGAGCATCCAGCAGGACGTACGGTGCCCACAGGTAGCCCAGCGCCGCCAGCACCGCCGGCCAGCGCCCGCCAAGTACGGCTCGTGCGTAGGCGTACATACCGACGGCGCTCGCGATGAGGCACAGCGAGAACGTCGCCCGCGCCGAGTCCACGATACCGAGGCCGAGCGTGTGCAGCCACGTCGCCAACTCGACGCCGAATGGCGGATAGAACTGGTGCAGCAGCCGGCCGTACCCAAAGCCCAACTCGGGTGCCAGGCGCGGGTACACGATGCCCCAGTGGTGCGCCAGGTCAGTGTGGTAGGTGCGGAACAGGGTCGGTAGCTGGTCGTCCTGGTACCAGACAGGGTTCCAGGCGGGGGCTACGGCCAGCACCAGCGCCACGGCCAGCACGATCAGCGGCCCGTTCGCTCGCACTGCCGCCAGCGGCGCGACCCGACCTTGCTGGTCATCTTGGACGGCCCCGCGCATCACGGGCAGGCGCTCGCGGCGCAGGTTGACAGGTGGAGCATCGAGTCCGGACCATACCATCCGTCCGGGCCGTCGGCAAGGACGCAACGTAGAACGGGGCGCGCAGCGGCGCCCGAATGTCTTCAGTGCGGGTCGTCACCCTGGAGGCCCGCTCGTCCGTTGCCAGGTTGAGATGGCGACGGAACGCTCGGCGGCCTGCCCGGTGGCGTACAATTGGTGACCAGTCTGCGGGGAGGGGATGTCGTTGGCGCAGCATCGCCCGCACGAGCGAGATGAGGGTGATGTGCTGAGTATCTCGGCAGTTCTGCCGGCCTACAACGAGGAACAGGTCATCGCGTCGAGTGTGGCGGCGATGGTGAAGACGTTCGAGGGCTACAAGGCCGACTACGAGGTCATCGTCGTCAACGACGGCAGCCGCGACCGGACTGCCGAGATCGTGACGCGCATCAGCCAGGAGAATCCGCGCGTGCGGCTCGTGTCGCACGAGCGGAACCAGGGCTACGGCGCGGCAGTCTGGACCGGCTTCACCAGCGCGGTCAAGGATCTAGTGTTCCTGACCGATGGCGACAAGCAGTTTGATGTCGATGAACTGAGCCTGCTGCTGCCGATGCTGGACGGGGCCGACCTCGTGATCGGCTACCGCAAGAAGCGCGCAGACCCGCCGCTGCGATTGCTGAATGCCTGGGGCTGGAAACTCCTGGTCAACGGCCTGTTCGGCTACACCGCGCGCGACATCGACTGTGCCTTCAAGCTGTTCCGCCGGCGGGTGCTGGACCGCGTGGATGTCCACGCGCGCGGGGCGACCTTCAGCGCGGAGTTCCTCATCAAGGCACGGCGGCTGGGCTTCACTATCCGCGAGCGCGGCGTCAGCCACTATCCGCGACCGGCCGGCCAGGCCACCGGTGCCAAGCCCGCCGTCATCGTGCGCGCCTTCCGCGAGTTGCTGCACCTGCGCCTCAACCTCGATGCCGATCTGGCCCAGGCTGCCGCGAGTCCGCAGACGACCCGTCGCAGCATCTAAGTCAGAGCCACGGTGGAATGTGACGAAAAATGCAAGCGGTGGGCGTCATCGTCCCGTGTCATCCCGACCGAAGCGAGCCAGCCCGTATCTGTCATCCCGACCGATGTCGTTGCGCGCAGCGTGACGATATTTGTGGAAGCGAAGAACGAGCAAAACGGAGGGATCTCGACCGCAGAGATCCCGGGCTTGAGATCCCTCGATTGCGCTCGCAAGCTCGCTCCACTCGGGATGACATTGGAGGCGTGTGTCGCTCCACTCGGGATGACATTGGAGGCGTGGGCCACCTCAAGTCGGGATGACATGTGGGGATTGTTGAATGCCCGCCCAGCTGCGTGCCGAAACAGTCCGCACGCCGTACGATAACGGCATGTTTCATTTTGACCTTGGTTTAGCTCAGCGGGTGGCAGGAGGCCGCTGTGCTCGTCGGCTCGCGTTGACATCATCCTCACGGTGCGTGGCTGTGAGCCGCGAGCGCGGGCCAAATGATGGCCTCTCCGAAGCTACTCAGGAGCGGCTGACCGGGCTTGCACTGACCGTCGGCAGCGTACTGGCGTTCAGCGTCGTCCACCCGCTGTGGCGCCACCGGCTGCCTGTCAGCCCGGCAAGGCCGGGCCTGCCGCGCGACCTAGAGCCGCTGACCTCGCCCGTCAACTGTGTTCTGCCAATGACGGCGGTCGGCGCGAGCGCGCTGGTGCTAATCGGCCTCGGCAAGCTGATTCTCGGGTCATGACGGTTCGGCGAAGACGGAGGCAGTAAACAGATGGCCCGCACCCTCATCATCGTCGCGCTGATCCTCGCCGTCGCGTCATTTGACGAGTGGGGCATTCGCTGGCTGGTCGCGCCGTGGTCGTACCCATCGCTCGGGCCGACGCTGACCGGCACCTGGGACGGTTCCTTGCGCGCCCGGCAGGGAGCCGAGTACCGCGTCTACGTTGACCTCTCGTACACCACGACCCGCCGCCGGCCGTGGGCCTCGAACCTGACCGGGCTGGCGCTGCTCTGCACCCAGCACGGCGATATCTACGAGCACACTGTCAGCGGCGATGCCGACCGCGACGGCCACAACGTCGAGTTGGAGATCGAGTACCGCGACCCGGCGCTCAGTGCCCTGGACATGCGGTTCGCCGGCGACTGGGACGGCCAGACCCTCACCCTCACGCCACGCAACAACCCGTTCTTGCCAGACGGCCGCTTCGTCTGGCCCCGCTCGGTCAGCTCAGACGAACCGGACGACAGCTTCGCATCGGCCGCCCTGACCCGCGCGGACCGCCCATCGTTCCTGGCCGCCTGCGGAAGATTGGCGCGGTGAATACGTCGCATTTGCAAGCGTCCAGATGCGCCGCTCCGGTGCGCGCTACTCGGCAGGCTTCGCGTCGTCGGTCTTGATCTCGCTGGCCGGCACGTCGTAGGCGTACAACTCGAAACGCTCCATCAACTGAATCAGCTTCGGTGCGTAGGCGGGGTCGGTGGCGTAGCCGGCCGCATTGATCGCATACGCGAAGGCGCGCGGATCATTCTTGACGCGCAGGGCACCGTGGTACCGATTGTTGTCGTGGAACCACCAGCCGTGGTCGGTGATCGAGTCGGCCAGGGTCTGGTACGCCTTGAAGGCGGCGAAGACGGTCACGTTCTGGCCGCCGTACACTTCCCAGGTGTTGATCTGGTAGATGCCCGCCGTGCCGCCCTCGCGGTACGCCTTGATGCCGAACAGGTTGTTCGCTTCACGCGTCAGCTTGCTGCGTCCCCAGTCCGATTCCAGGATCGCCTGGGCCACCGTCACCGAGGCTGGCACGCCGGTCTTGCGCTGCGACTGCCGCGCCCCCGGCGCAATCGACAGGATGAACTCGCGCTGCCAGCGAGCGGCACCCGGCGGAATCGGCAGGTCTTCGTCTGCAAGCTGCTCGGGCGTCGGCACCGGCGCGGCGGCCTCGGCCACGGAGGCAGTTGCCGGCACGGCGTCGGAGAGCAGGCCGATCAGTTCGGCAGGAGGCTCGGCCACCAGCGTCGGCATCGGGACGGTCCCACCGGCCACCACGAGAATCTGCCCGGCGGCGATGCCGTCCAGGCGCTCCAGGGCGTTTGCCGCCAGCAGGTCTTCGACGCGGCTGCCGTAGCGCGACGCGATGGCGGCCAGCGTCTCGTCGGCCTTCACCAGATGCAGCACGCCCCGCACCGGCAACACGGTCAGGCGCGCGCCGGGCTGTAGCTGGTCGGCGCTCTCCAGGCCGTTGTTCCAGAGCAGCGAGCTGACATCGGTGCCGAAGCGCGTCCCGATCTCCTGGAGCGTCTCGCCAGCCTGTACCACATACCCGAACGGCTGGACCGGTGCCCGCCGCAGCCGAGGCCCGGCCAGCGGCGTCCTCGCGCGCGGATCGAGCACCCACGCAAGGCTGGGGTCCATGGCAGGCAGGTCGGCCGCGTCGTAGGCAGCCGCCGTCTCCTCGTGGCTCCGCAGGCCGTCCAGGGCAACTCGCGTCACCGCCACCACAGTGTCCTGCCGCCAGAGGCCGGCCGACGCCATGACCAGCGCCCCAGCCGCCGCCACCAGCGCCAGTCGCGACGGAGCCGTCTGGTCGGCGGGAACAGCCATCGGTCGAGCCGCCCGGCGGGCACCGCCCTGGTTCAGCGTCCGGGCGGCTGTCGGCCCCTCAGCGCCGGCACCACTGTGAGCGAACCGAAGGCGAAGTGCGGGCATCGTCCACAGGGCGCTCAACACGAATCGGACCCCCAGGGTTGCAGAATGATGGGTGCGTACGGCTCGGCCACACGCACATTTCAGACAAAACGCGCAGCCGACTCCGTGCCGTCTGCGCCCGTACCATCGTCAACGAGCGGAGCAGCCACCGGGCGCGCCGCCAGTTAGCGCATTCTGGAGTTCGATCCACCGCCCTTGGCGCCGGCCCCGCACGCTGCCGGACCGCCCCCGTCGCGTTGACCACAGCCGATGCGCCGTCTGGGGCGGGTCTATACTACGAGATGCTCGCTCCCTAGCGATACACCCCTCCGCCGCGCGCCCGGGCCGTTTTGGGCGTCACACCGGCGTTACGACAACGTACAGTCCTGTCACGGCGGAGAACAGCGGCGTCACAGCACGCTTCGTTCGCGTCACAGCACGCTTCGTTCGTGTCACAGCACGCTTCTCGCCGGCCGGGCAGGGCAGGGCAGTCCGACAGCATCAGCAGGTATCTGGAGGCCGCGTGCCAACGATCATGATGCGGATACCGAAGCGACAAGAAGTGACCATTGAGGGTCGCCGGCAGGTCGCGGAGGTGCTGCGCGAGCTTGGCATCGTCCCAGAGACGGTGCTGGTCATCAGGGGCAGCCGGCTGCTGACCCGTGACGCCTGGATCGAGGCCGACGACGTGGTTGAAGTGCGCCCCGTGATGTCTGGAGGGAGCTAGGCCGTGAAGTGCGTCCGCTGTCGAGATGACGCGTGGGTGGAGGTGCGGCGGCACAACGCCTCGTACTGCGGCGACCACTTCATCCAGTTCTTTCACGATCAGGTCCGGCGCGCCATCAGCCACGACAAG
>JBBQBU010000135.1:0-12098 GCA_038318015.1 Chloroflexota bacterium
CGTGCACCGGGCCTGCAGGAATTCCGGGGCCACGAAGGCCTTGGCAGCGATGTTGAACATCGTCACCCAGCCTGGAAGTCCACGCCCAGCACCACCAGGCCGCTCTCGCGGTACCGTTCCTGCGCCCGCTGCAACGCCGGCATCTCGGCCCTGCACGGCTCGCACCACGTCGCCCAGAAATTGAGCAGCACCGGCCGCCCCTTCAGGCTGGCAAGATCCAGGTCGCCGCCGCCACCGACCTGCGGCAGCTTCAGCGGGGGCGCGGCCTGCCCGATGTCGGCTGTCGTCACGACAGCGGGGGCGGGGCGCACCATCGACTGGATGGACTCCAGCCCGCCGCCGTAGAACAGCCAGACGACCGTCATGACGCCAACCAGCGCCCACAACAGCGCCCGGACGGCCCGCAGCCGGCGGATGGTCTCGGAGGGGCCGGGCGGCGTGCCTGCCTGCTCAGCGGGCGCGGGGCCGGTCGGTGGCGGCGTCGGAGGCTGCGTGGAAACGGTCACGCTCTATTCTACGAGCCTGCGCTCCGCCCGGACCTCCGTTTCGTTCGCCCCTGGCCCCGTCACTAGCCCACCATGGCCCCTGCTGGGAGCGGCTATCGGCTGCGCCGCCTCCCCGTGCCGTCTCTCGCCACTCGCCTTGCGTCACGTTGCGCGACCGTCCACCCCTTCGGCCGTTTGGCTGATGGAGCGATGATGATGCTCGATTTGCCGCCGCTGCTCTCCCCGCTGCCGATTGATACGGCTGGCTGGCACTGGCTCGACCTGACGCTCGGGCTGTGCATCGCTGGCGTTGCCCTCAATGCGGCCCGGCGCGGCTTCGTCCGTGAGACGGGCACGCTGATCGGGCTGGCGTTTGGTGTGCTGCTGGCGGGCCGCTACGGCCTGACGCTGGCCGATGCCATCGCCCGCGAGGTTGGCCGCCTGCCGCTGCTCGACGAAGCGGCCTGGGTCGCCATCGTGCTGCTGAGCGCGTCCATCGCGGCGCTAATCGCCGGCGCGATCCGCGCGACGTTGCCGCTGCCAGGCATCAGCGTGGCCGACCGGGTGTTTGGGCTGGTGTTCGGCGTACTGGAAGGCGCGGCGGCGCTCGGGCTGATGCTGCTCTTCGTCGGGCGCTTCGGCACGCTCGGGCTGCGACCGCCCTTCTTCGACGGCTCGTTGCTGGCCCCGGTGCTGCTGCGCTGGTGGCTGGTCGTCGCGGCGTCGCTGCCGCCCGAGCTTGGCGTGCCGCGCGCCCTCTGACCACAGAGCCTGACCAGGACAGAAAAAAGCCCCTCTCCCGCTTGCGGGAGAGGGGTTGGGGTGAGGGGCGTTACTCGGTGCCGTTTGTGCCGTTCGTCTCGGTGGCTGCGGCCAAGACCGGTGCCGCCGCCTCGTTGGACGAGCCGCCGACGCGCGTCTCCAGCACCTCGATGCAGGCCACGCGGTCGTTCTCCTTCAGGTTCATCACCGTCACGCCCTGGGTCTTGCGGCCACGCGGGATGATCGAGTCCAGGCTGGTGCGGATCACGATGCCGCTGGCTGAGATCAGCATCAGCTCCTCGTCGCCGCGGATCACCCGCACCGACGCAACCCGCCCCGTCTTCTTCGTCACGTTGAGCGTGGCAATGCCCATCGTGCCGCGCCCTTTCGGGCGGTACTCCTTCAGCGGCGTGTACTTGCCGAAGCCGTGTTCCGTGACGACCAACAGGTTCGCCTCCGGGTCCACGATGTCCATGCCGGCGATCTTGTCCTTGTCCATCAGCCGCAAGCCGCGCATGCCGCCGCTGGCCCGCTGTGAGGTCCGCATGCTGTCCAGCGGGAACCGCAGCGCCTTGCCCTGCTCGCTAACCAAAATCACATCATCGCCCGTCGCCGAATGCTTGACCCAGCACAGTTCGTCGTTCACCTCAACGTCCATCGCCTTGAGGCCGTTGCGCCGCACCGTCTCAAAGTCCATCAGCGAGGTCTTCTTGATCTCGCCCTGCCGCGTGACCATCACCAGGCAGTCGCTGTTCTCGAAGTCAGGCGCGGCCAGGACCGCCGTTACCATCTCCTTCGGCTCCAGGTCGATGACGTTGATCAGCGGAATGCCCTTGGCCGTCCGCTCAAACTCGGGAATCTGGTACGCCTTCGCCTGGTAGACCTTGCCGCGGTTCGTGAAGAAGAGCAGGTTGTCGCGGGCGTTGGCGACGATCAGGTGGCGCAGCGCGTCTTCCTCGCGGAGCACTTGCCCCTTGATGCCCTTGCCGCCGCGAATTTGCACGCGGTAGGTGTCAGAGCGCAGTCGCTTGACGTAGCCACGGCTGGAGATGGTGACGATCACCTCGTCGTTCGGGACGAGGTCTTCCTCTGAGAGGTCGCCGCCGACGATGTTCGCCACTTCCGTGCGCCGGGGGTCGCCGAACTTCTTCTTGAGGTCGAGTAGCTCGTCGCGCACCAACAGCAGGATCTTGTGCGGGTTCGCCAGCAAGTCCTCAAGGTACGCAATCGTCTTCAAGATCGCTTCGTACTCGTCGATGATCTGCTGCCGCTCCAGGGCGGCCAGCCGGCGCAGCTGCATGTCGAGGATGGCGCGCGACTGAATCTCGGAGAGGGTGAAGCGCGTCTGCAACGTCTGGAAGGCCGCTTCCGCAGAGGCCGACTCGCGGATCGTCTGGATCACCGCGTCCAGGTTGTCGAGGGCGATCTTCAAGCCCTCCAAGATGTGAGCGCGGGCGCGGGCCTTCTCAAGCTCGAACTTGGTGCGGCGGGTCAGGACTTCGTGGCGGTACTCCAGGAAGTGCGCCAGCATCCGCTTGAGGGTCAGGACGCGCGGCTGCGGCGGCAGGGCAATGCCGGCCTCGTCCTTCTCCACCACCAGCGCCAGCATGTTGATGCCGAACGAGGTCTGCATCGACGTGTGCTTGTACAGATGGTTCAGGACGGTGCGCGGGCTGGCCTCGCGCTTCAGCTCAATGACGAGGCGCATACCCTGGCGGTCGGACTCGTCGCGCATGTCGGAGATGCCTTCGATGCGCTTCTCGCGCACCAGCTCGGCGATCTTCTCTTGCAGCGTGGCCTTGTTCACCTGATACGGCAGTTCGGTGACGACAATCTGAAAGAAGCCGGCCCGCCGCTCCTCGATGGATGCCTTCGCCCGGATCAGCACCCGGCCGTGGCCGGTGCCGTACGCCGTCTTCAGGTTGTCGATGACCAGACCAGTCTTCGGGTCTTTTTCCTTGGTGATAAGGATGCCGCCGGTCGGGAAGTCTGGCCCGGCGATATGCTTCAATAGGTCATCAACGGACGCTTCGGGGTTGTCGATCAGCACCAGCAGCGCCCCGACGACCTCGCCCAGGTTGTGCGGCGGGATGTTCGTCGCCATGCCGACCGCGATGCCCGTCGAGCCGTTGCAGATCAGGTTCGGGAAGCGGCCCGGTAGCACCGTTGGCTCGTTGCGGGTGCCGTCGTAATTGGCGATCCAGTCAACGGTGTCCTTGTCCAGGTCGGCCAGCATCTCGACGGCCATCGCCGTCATACGAGACTCGGTGTACCGCATGGCGGCGGGCGGGTCGCCGTCCACGGAGCCGAAGTTGCCCTGGCCGTCTACCAGCGGGTAGCGCATGTTGAACGTCTGCGCGAGCCGCACCAGCGTCGGGTAAATGACGGCCTCACCGTGCGGGTGGTAGTTCCCCGACGTGTCGCCGGCGATCTTCGCGCACTTGCGGTACGGGCGGCCTGGCGCAAGGTTCAGGTCGTGCATCGCCACGAGGATGCGCCGCTGGGATGGCTTCAGCCCGTCGCGCACATCCGGCAGGGCGCGCGCGATGATGACACTCATCGCGTAGTCGAGGTAGGAGTTCCGCATCTCCTCGTCGACGGATACCTGCTTGACGATGCCGATTTCCATGCACACCCCCTACAAGCGCCGTGGTGGCCGTCCTCACGCCGGCAGCGGGCAAACCGCGCCGACTCCGTACGGTGAAAAGCGTCGGTGGCGGTTCGGAGCCGCGGATCGGGCTGCCAGAACGCCGATTTCTGCGGTAATTCGCTCAGTATGTTCAGCGCTGCTGACGACACATCGCAGGGCCGACATCAGGCGCTCGCGCGCGACTCGGCCCCGGCAAACGTCACGCCTTCACCAGGAAAGTCTACCCGATTTGCCCCTCTTCTGACCAGGAACAGCAACGTCACACGGGCAGGCCACAGCCGCCGGCACAGGGCGAATCAGTGTCGTTCCAACGCGAGTGGCGAGTGGCGAGTTCGCAGCAGCCGAGTGGCGAGTGGTCAGGCACACCAAGGATGCCAACCAGGATTGTCATCCTGAGCTAGCGTAGCGAAGCGAAGGATCTCACGCTGACGGTATTGGTTGCGTGAGATCATTCCTTCGCACCATGGCCCATGCTGGGCGCGACTATCGGCTACGCCGCCTCCCCGCGTGGCCGCCTCCCCACGGCGCAGGCTCAGGATGACATGGGGCGTGCGTGCACCGGCACACCTTCCGGTCTGCAGGCCAACTCGCCTACTCGCCCGCTCCAAATGCTACAAACTCGTCTGCTGTGCATCCTCTTCATTCACGCGCTTCCAGCGGTCCCGACGCGCCTGCTCCGGCCGATGTGCTCGGTGCCGCTCCCCCGGGCGGGGGCAGTCGGTGGCGAGGCTGGCTGGCAGGGGCAGGATCCACGCCGTATCCCCTGCTGGCCGTGGTGCTGGCGCTGGCGATGTGGCCGGCCTGGACCGCCACGGACCGGATGGTGACGGGCGGCGACGCCGTGGCCATCCACTTTCCGTTGTTCGTCCTGTGGCGCGACCTGCTGGCGGCCGGCGAGTGGCCGTTCTGGAATCCGTATTCCTTTAGCGGCATGCCCGCCTTCGCCACGCTCCAGGCTGGCTTCGGGTATCCGTTGCACTGGCTCCTGACGCCGCTGCCGCCGATCCTGGCGATGAACTGGTTAGTGGGCCTGCATGTGCTCCTGGCGGGGCTGGGGGCGGCGTGGTGCGCTGGCCGACTCGGGGCCACGCGCGACGGGCAACTGCTGGCCGGCCTCACCTACGCCCTGGGCAGCGCCATGACGGCGCGCATGTGGTCAGGGCACTTCAGTTTCGTGGAGACAAACGCCTGGCTGCCGCTTGCGACCGGCCTGGCGATTGGCGTTGGCCGCCGGCACGCTGTCATGCTGCTGGCGCTCGTCGTCGGCATGTTGGCGCTGGCCGGGCAGCCGGAAATCCTGGTCTTCTCGCTCTGGTGGCTGCCGCTCTGGGCGGTCGGCGCGGCGTTCCTGCGCGGCGAACGCCGGCCCGTGCGCGAGCTTGCGCGGGTGGTCGTCGGCGTCTCGCTGGGGGTGGGGCTGGCGGCGTTCCAACTGCTGCCGGTGCTGGACCTACTGGCGTCGTCCAACCGGCAGCCGGGCAGCATGGGCTGGGATTTCCGCACGGGAGCGTCGTTGCCGCCGTGGCACCTGCTCGAACTGTTCGCCCCACTGCTGTTCGGCAGTCCTGCGCCCGTGACCTACTGGGCCGGCCCCAACCACGAGTGGCACGAGCGGCTGCTGTGGGTCGGCATCGTGCCGCTGCTGGCGGCCGGGGCGCTGCGGGGACGCTGGCGCTGGCTCTGTTGGGGCGGCGCGCTGGTGGCGGTCCTGCTGGCGTTTGGGCGGTACACGCCGCTGTACGCGCTGGCACAGGCGCTCCCTGGCTACGCATCGCTGCGCATCCCGAGCAAGCACCTGGCGCTGGCCGCGCTGGCGCTCTCGTTGGCGGCCGGCGTTGGGCTGCCGCTGCTGCGCGGCCGGCGACCAGCGCTGGTGGCCTTGTCGCTGGCGGGAGGGCTGGGACTGCTCGCGCTGACAATGGACTGGTGGCTGCCGGCCGCGCTGCTGCTGGGCGGGCGGGACGGCCTGTCCGAGCGCCAGCCACAGACCTACGCCGCGTTGGCCGGGGCCGGGGCGGTGCCGGGCCTGCTCGTACTAGTGCTGGCAGCGCCGATCATGCTGGTGGCTCGGACGCGGCTACGTCACGCCTTGCTGGTCGGGTTGGCTGCCGCCGAGTTGCTGCTCGTGCTGCAACCGTTCCGTATGCGGGCCGAAGACCCGCTCCGCACTGTGGCCAACGTGCGGCTGCCGGACGGCTACGCCAGCGTCGGGCTGCTGGGCAGCTACGACGCCATCATCGCGAACTACGGTCCCGTTATGCGGGTGCGAATGCCCGGCGGCTACCTGTCGCTGTTCAGCGGCGGCTACATGGAGTTGTTGACGGGGGGGAGCAACCCCGGCGTGGTGCTGACGGCGCCGGCCGACAGCGGCCCGATCCTGAACTTGCTGGGGTACCCGGTGCTGCTCAATCGCGACGAGGGGCGGTTGACGGTCTTCGCGCCGCCGCCGCCGCAGGTCTGGGTGGCGCGGTGCGTCTGGGCCGGCACCATCCAGGACGTGCGGAAGGCAGACTTCCCGCGCGCATCGTGCATCACGCGGGCGGCGGCGCGCGGCCGGCCGGCGCCGGTGCCGGCCGGCCCGGCGGAGATCGTAGGGCAGGGTGCCGGCTGGCTGACCGTTCGGGCGAGCGGCCCCGGCTGGCTGGTGACGACACACCCCTGGTACCCCGGCTGGACGGCGACGGCGAACGGACAGGCGCTCAACGTGGAAGCCGTCGATGGGGCGCTGGTTGGCGTGGAACTGCCGGACGGGGAACATGTCGTGTCGGTGCGATTCTGGCCGTCCGGCCTCACGTCGGGCCTGCTGATCTCCGGGGGCGTGGCCATGGTGCTGGCGCTGTCCTGGCTGCTGGACCGCCGCCACAGCAGGCGGCGCGCCGGCCGGCCCGGCCCGGCCCGTCCATGGCGCTCCATGAGGTTATCGTAACGACGCCACGCGGCGGCTGTTGACAATTCGCCGCAGGCTCTCTAGACTTTACGCGGGCACGTTCGTAAGTTTCGGGGGCCGCAACGTCGCGGTGCGCTGGTGAGGGTGAAATGTTGCGCGTAGGAAATCTCTGGCTGTTCGTGACCGGCCTGCTGCTGGTGACCATGTTTGTCACGCTGGACCGCACGCCGGTCGCGCAGGCCAGTTTCCAACTGGTCGGGCTGGTTGATTGCGGGCGCTCCAGCGGCAAGTCGTGTGATCTCGGCAAGACGCTGGTGCTGGTGTCGAAGGACAGTGGCCAGCCGGTGCGCTACGTCATTGAGCTCGACTGGCTCAAGGGCGGCCTGGACAGCATCGACCAGGACGACGAGCTGAGCATCGAGATCGAGAAGCTGCCGGATGGCACCCTGAAGGCGCTCCGTCTCGTCAACGTGTCTAACCGGAGCGGCATTAGGGATGACGGTGCCGACGGGCCGCGCTCGTCGGAGCAGCAGGCGGAGCAGCAGGAAGACGACGACGTTGCGATCAACTGCTTCCCGAACGTGCTGCTGACGACGACGACGAATACGACGACTACGACCATCCCGGTGTCGTCCACCGCGACCACGACGGCCACGGCACTTGTGACCACAAGCGAGCAATCGACCGTCGCGACATCCGTTACCACAAGTACGACGTCTACCACGACGACGGCGACGAGCACCGCCACGGCGACCGTGGCGACCGAGACGACGACGCTGGTGGTGACGCTGACGAGCACTGTGACAACGACATCGACTCCAAGCGGCTTCTTGCCGGGTGCGAATGGGCCGGTCTTGGCGAAGCTCTTCGACATCCCAGTACGCCAGAACTGCCAGGACACCACCGTGACCGCCACGGGAACGGCCACCGCCAGCACGATCGTGAGCGATGTCTCCACCACTACTGAGACGGTGGCCTCAACGGTGACGACCACGGTGCCGGTGACGGCGAGTTCGACCGTCGTCATCACGACCGGCGTAACTGAGACGACGTTCACCACCGAGGACGTGACGGCGACGACCTCCACCACGAGTGTGACTACGACCACGACGACCACCACCACGACAGAAACCGCCTTCCCCCCGTGATCGTCGCGGGCGGGGGCCGCGCATCCTCTGTGGAGGCGCAGTCTACACCGCCCGCATGAGCAACACGCGACGGTGTGGACTGCTCGCCCGAAGCCTTGCACAACTAGACTGCGGGGCTGAGCAGCACTCTGGGATGTACCCAGTGTCAGCCGTGGCGGGGGCCGGATGGTGCGCGCGACGCTGTCCGGCCTTCTTCTCCGTCAACTTGCCGACGACGAGCCCGCCACAGGACCACGTTCCGTGCCGAGGCGCGGAGCGGAACCAGGCATGAGAAACCGCACATTGCCAGTAGTAGAGTCCGTGACCGGCAACTTCAATGGCTAATGCGATGCCCCCTGTGCGGCAGCCGCCACTCGCGGCTCCTGCGCTTGGTGTCCCGCAACCCGACGAGCGCGATAGCTGGGACCGCATTGGCGGCTGGCTCGGGCGGCTGCTCCCGTCAGACGTGCCGACGCGCCTGCTCTGGCTGCTGCTGTTGACCAGTCTGTTGCTCCGGCTGTTGTGGCTGTCGCGGCCGGACGGCTCGCTGATCTTCGACGAGAAGTACTACGTGAACGCGGGCCGAATGCTAGCGGGCCTCCCGCCGCAGCAGGACATCTACCAGGACAAGCGCATCGGGCTGGACCCGAACATCGAGCACCCGCCGCTCGCCAAGCTGATCGAAGCCGGGTCGATCTCGCTGCTGGGCGACAACGCCTACGGCTGGCGTATCCCCAGCGTCATCTTCGGCACGGTCAGCATCCTGCTGATGTACCGCATCGGGCGGCGCGTGGGCGGCGGGCCGTACGTCGGGCTACTGGCGGCGACGCTCCTGGCGTTTGACAACCTGTTCTTCGTGCATGGCCGCATCTTCACGCTCGATATCTCGATGCTGGCGTTCATGCTGCTCGGGTTCGACCTGTACCTCGGCGGCCGGCCGACGCTGGCGGGCGTGGCCTTCGCGGTATCGGCCCTGTGCAAACTGCCGGGCGCGTTCGGGTTGTTCGCGCTCGGCCTGTACGAGCTACTGCGCCTGTTCCGGGCCGACGACTGGCGGCTCCTCCTGCGGCTGGCGACGCGCCGGCTGCTACGCCTCGGTATCATGTTCGCGCTGGTCTTCCTGGTGCTGCTGGGTGTCCTTGACCTGCGCGCCACGGAGTTCCGCCAGCCGTTCGACCATCTGCGGCACATCGTGACGTACGCACAATTGCTCCGGCGGCAGGCACCGTCTGGGGTCGAGAGTACGGCTTGGCAATGGCTCTGGAACGACGTGCAGATTCCGTATTTGCGCGTGGAGCAGCAAGTCAAGGCGGGTGACCGCGTGCTGGAGAACCGCGCGGTGATCCTGTTCCTGGGCGCGATGAACCCGTTTGTGCTGACGCTCTGGCCGTTCGCCCTGGCGATTGGCGGCTACCTCTGGTGGCGGCGCGAGCCGTTGGCTGACGCTGGCGCGCTGGTGGTGGCCTGGTTCACGATGCTGTACCTACCGTTCGTGGCCGGCTCACTGATCGGGCAGCGCATCTCATACATCTTCTATTTCCTGCCGGTGCTGCCGGCGGTGGCGCTGGGCGGCAGCCTGTTCCTGCTGCGGCCGGGGGTGCCGGTGGTGGCACGCTGGGCGTACGTGTTCGCGGTGCTGGTGGCGTTCGCGGGGTACTTCCCATTCAAGTACGTGCCCTAGCCGGGAATGGCCGTCCCAGCGCTCAATCCCGTGCATTCTTGCGATTCACTGAGAGGTGCGGAACCATCGGCAAGGAGGCGCCCTCAATGTATGCACGGCCGGATCGTGAGGAGGTGCTGTTGATGAAGCTCCGTGACCTCTCAGATGGGCGGGTTGCCAAGGTCGAAGACTTCATCGACCTGCTACGCGCACGTGACGAGCATCGAGACTTGGTGCAGGCAGCAGCAATACTCACCGAGCCATCGTTGCTGGCGGTCTGGGATAACCCAGATGACGATATCTACAACGACCTTTGAGTTCGGAGGTATCGTTCTGGTGCCGTTTCCGTTCACCAATCAGGCTTCCAGCAAGTAGAGGCCGGCGATTGTCGTGAGTCGTACTTCATTCCACGCACGACAGCCC
The DNA here is from genome assembly GCA_038318015.1 of Chloroflexota bacterium. Lineage (GTDB taxonomy): Bacteria > Chloroflexota > UBA6077 > UBA6077 > JACCZL01 > JADZEM01. Next base: position 9,995 of record JBBQBU010000135.1, read on the forward strand.
GACCTTATCGTGATGGCGGTGACGAGTCAGGTTCGCACTCCACTGTTCGATGGCGGGATGCTCGTAAGCGCCTGGCAGTCGGCGGGTCTGCTGAGGCCGTCGGCAGCCAAGCCAGTACTCATGACTATCGAGAAGACTCTCGTGCTGCGACGGTTGGGACAACTCCACGCGTCTGATCGCCAGGGCATCATCGACATGCTCGACACCATCATCGGTAGGTAGGACTAGATGCGTATGCCGGCGCGGCGGGCCAGATCGTGGATGGCCGGGCGCTCCGAGGGCAGCAGGTTGCGGTCCTCCAGGCGGAAGCGCACTATAGCGGGGAGTTGCCGCAACACGGCCGGGCGGTCCACATGGCGCAGGAACTCCGACACCAGCAGGTGCCGCACCACCGAGATGATCCGCATCCGGAGGCCGGCGTCGGGAAGCTGCGAGGTCGCCATGATGACCCAGGTCAGCGCGACCGCCGAGGCGACCGTGCCGCGCTTGGCGCTTGACCAGTCGATGACGACGGGGCCGTGTGGGGTCAGGATGACGTTCGCCGGGTGCAAATCCAGGTGCAGCAGACAGTCCGGCTCGGCCGGCTGGCCAGGGGCAGCCGAGCCGAGTGTTCCGGGCTGCTCGGGCGACGTGGTGACCGGCGGGAACGGCTGCAGCCACGCCAGCGGCGGGATCATCGCCAGCCGGCGGTGGAGCGCCGCCAGCAGTCGGGCGTGCCGCCACACGAGCCAGGGGTGCTTGCCCAGGTCTTCGAGCATCGTCGGGCCGGTCAGGCGTTCCATCACGAGGTCCGGGCCGGCGTCCTCGTAGACGGCGGGGGCCGAGTAGCCGTGCGCCCGCGCGTACCGGATAATCTCGGCCTCACGCTGGGCGCTCTCGCCCTTGCGGTTCCGTCGAAGCACGCGCCCGTCGTCCAGGTCGAACACGTCAGCGTCGCGGCCGGCGGCCAGTTTGCGGCCGAGCGCGAGGTCAAGGCGGTCAGGCGTCGGTGCGGTAGCGGGGCGCTCGTTGACCGTCTCGGGGTGCTCGCTCGCTGTCATAGCTGAGAGGTTAGCGCGCGAGGTAGCCGCCGTCCACCACCAGCGCCGAGCCGGTGACGAACGACGCATCTTCAGAGGCCAGAAACAGTGCCGCCGCCGCGATCTCGGCCGGCTGCCCGAGCCGCCCCAGCGGGTGCAGCGCCGTCAGGTCGGCCAGCGAGCCTTGCGGGCCGTCCTGCCCGGCAAACTGGTTCAGCAGCAAGGGCGTCTCGACCGCGCCAGGGCAGAGCGCGTTCACCCGAATCCGGTCGCGCGCGTGGTCGAGCGCCAGCGCGCGGGCCAGGTTCAGCACGCCGCCTTTGGACGCCGCGTAGGCCGCGAACCGCTCCGCGCCCACGAACGCCAGTTGTGAGGCGGTCAGGATGATGCTGCCGCCGCCCGCCGCGATCAGGTGGGGGATGGCGGCGCGAGCCAGCAGGAAGCAGCTCTTCAGGTTGCTGTCCATCACGCGGTCCCACTGTTCGGGCGTCGTCTCGAGGGCTGTCGCCACCAGCGCCTGCCCGGCGTTCGAGACCAGCACGTGCAGCACCCCGAATGCGGCGACGGTCTCCGCGACCATCCGCTCGGCGTCGTCCGGCGAGCCGACATCGCCATGCGTGGCCATGGCTGATCCGCCGGCCGCCGTGATCGCTGCCACCGTCGCTTCGGCCGCGTCGCGGTGCCAGTCGGCCACGGCGACCCGCGCGCCCTCTGCCGCGAACCGCTCGCAGATGGCCTGCCCGATGCCGGAGCCGCCGCCCGTCACCAGCGCGACCTTGCCGACTAGCCGTCCCATCAGCATGTTCCTCGTGTCCGTCATCCTCCGATGGCCCGGTCCGATGCTGCGGCCCTCCTGGCTAGCGCGGCTGAAGTATTAATACAACTTCATAGGCAGGTACACGAGCAGATCGCTTGACCGCATTGCCCCCGAGTGTACTAAATCGGCCATTTATGATCGTCTTCGTCGTAAAGAAGTATCGAGCTGCTACGCCTTCGACCATCAGCCCCGACAGGCCATTAGAGGCCTGTTCTTTTGGGAACGTCATAATGGACCTCACACCTCTTCCGGCCAATTCCGAAAAGAG
>JBBQBU010000136.1:0-12093 GCA_038318015.1 Chloroflexota bacterium
CAGGTGCTGGACGACGGTGATACCATGCTCCCTCAGGTGGTCGGCCGGCCCGATGCCAGAGAGCATCAACAGCTTTGGCGTCTCGAAGGCGCCGCCCGAGACGATGACCTCCCGATCGGCCATCATCGTCTGCACGCCGTCCGGGCCGCTGTACTCCACACCCGTGACGCGCGTGCCGTCCGTCAGCAGCCGCGTCGCGCGGGCCTGGGTGATGAGCGTGAGGTTTGCCCGCCCCAGGTTCGGCGTGACGAACGCCGAGGCCGCCGTGGTGCGGATGCCGTCCGGCGTACGCGTGGACTGGTAGAAGCCGGCCCCGGCGTGCTGCGCCGCGCCGTTGTAGTCGTTGTACCTCTGGGTCGCGCCAAGCTGGCCCGCCGCCTCAATGAAGGCGTGCCCGACCGGCGACGGGTTTAAGTAGTTGATGATCGAGAGCGGGCCGTTGTCGCCGTGGTACTCCGAGGCCGGACCGTGGAACGTCTCCGACTTCTTGAAGTACGGCAGCACCTCGTCGTAGCTGTACCCTTCGGCCCCCAGGCCAGCCCAGCTATCGAAGTCGCGCGGGTTGCCGCGGACGTAGATCATCGCGTTGACGGCGCTGGACCCGCCGAGCACCTTGCCCCGCGCAATGTCGATGGAACGGCCATCCAGGCCTGGCTGCGGCTCGGTGGCGTAGCCCCAGTTCTCGGCGGCCTTCGGATCCCACAGGCTGAACATTGAGGTCAGCGGCTTCTCGTAGATGGCAGGGTTGGTGTCCATGCCGCCGTATTCGAGCAGGGCGACCGTGACGTGCGGATCGACGCTCAGTCGGCCAGCCAGGATGCTGCCGGCGGTCCCGGCCCCAACGATGACGTAGTCTGCGCGGTGTTCAGGCATCCATGCCTCCCCTTCTGCGGACTGATAGTTTCTGGGTGAGTGGCGGTGGTCAGGGACGCGCGTGCGGCCTGACCGCCGGGTACAGTTCGTGCTGTTGTGGCACGCAGACCATCGTCGTCGCCTCGGTGCGACGAGCAGGTCAGCCCATCGGGTGCTTCTTCACGAAGGCGTGCACGGCCTCGGCAACGGCCACCGGGTTCATGCTCTGCATGCCGTGGGTCGCCCCGATGATGCCGGCCCTCTCGGCCTGCGGCAGCCAGTTCATCAGGAAGCGCTGCGTCTCGCGGAAGCCGGGCATCGCAGCCTCGCTGTCCAGGCCCATCGCGGCCAGCACCGGAATGGTCGGCTTCTGCGCGACCATCTCGTCGGCCTTCGACATCCGGAAGCCCCAGTTCGAGACGGCCGGAAAATCGACCTCAAAGGTCGTCTCGATGCACTCGGCCACGCGGTCCCAGACGTTCAGCGGCCCGGTCATCTCGACGGCGCTGAAGAAGCGCGGGCCGCAGACGGCCTCCATGTAGCGCATGCCAGCGCCAAGCTTGTCGCCGGCGTTGTACAGCTCCATCGCGTTCATGTAAGCGGCGATGTTCGCCTGAACGCCGTCGTCGGCCTCGCGGGGCAGGTACGGCTCCAGCAGGATGGCCGAGTGCGCGCGCTCGGGGTACGACAGCAGGAACTGGAAGCCGATCACGCCGCCGAACGAGAACGCCAGAATGTGCGCCTTCTCGATGCCCAGATGGTCGAGCAGCTCTTTGACGTGCTCGGCACCCTCTTCGATGCTCAGCGTCGGCTTGTCCAGCGTGCTGCCGTTGTAGCCGGCGCGGTAGTAACTAATCAGTTGGTACCCGTCGAACAACGGCGGGTAGAACCGCAGCGGGGTAATCAGGCTGTCGGCGATGCTGGTTCCGTGGATACAGAGGATCGGCTCGCCCTTCCCCAGGACAGCGTAGCGCAGTTCGGCGTTACTGACCTTCGCCCGCTGGTCATGGGCGACGTTCCACTCACGTCCGTTGTACAGCGCGTGACGATCCATGCCATGCTCCTTCGCTCAATGCAGCCAGACGCCCTGACCACTCCGATGAACGATGCTGCTACCGCAGACGGGTCGGCTGATTTCCCGACATTTCGGACATCGGGGTGCCTCAGACGCCCGTTAGCTTCGTGAGCGTGACGGGCGGGTTCCGTTCAGGGAAGTCGGACGGCCGGTGCGCCACCCGATAGCTGCGACCACCGTGTCCTGACGGCCGCCGTCGAACGTTGTCACTTCGTTAGCGATTCGGCGGCGTGGCGTTAACTTTTGCCGCCTACGCTGGCAGCAGTACAGCCGCCAGCCGCGCGCATCTTCGGCCGCTGGCGAACCGTGCACCGGAGGTTTCCACGATGTCGAACGTGCTCCCCATCGCCGCCACGCTCCTGCTCGTCGCCGCGCTGTTCCCCGGGCTGGCCTGGGCCGCCCCCGGCGAACAGCGCCGGCCACAGGCTCCGCCGCCCGCAGAGATCGGTGAGCGCGGCGTCTTCGCCACCCTCTGCCGGTTCAGCCACGAGGCCCAGGACGACCCAATCGTCTACCCGGGTCAGGCGGGCAAGTCGCACCTACACACGTTCTTCGGCAACACGACGACCAACGCGGCATCGACCTACGAAAGCCTGCGCGCTGGCGGCACCACCTGTCGCACCAGCGAGGATGCGTCGGGGTACTGGGTGCCGGCGCTGTTCCGCAACGGCGCGGAGGTGAAGCCGGTGGCGATGAAGGTCTACTACCGCACCGGCCGCCACGACGCGGAGTCCGTGCAGGCGTTCCCACCGGCGTTCCGGGTGGTTGCGGGCGACACGAACGCCACGGCCGCCCAGGGCATTACCACGACATTCTGGCACTGCCGGGGGCTGCGCGGCGAGGAGGACGGCACGGCCGGTCGGCCCTCGGTGACGCCGTTGACCTGCCCGGAAGACTCGACCCTGAGCTTGCACATCCGCTTCCCCGAATGCTGGGACGGCGCGAGCATCGACAGCCCGGACCACAAGAGCCACATGGCGTACGGCACGCGCGGCACCTGTCCGGCGAGCCACCCCGTTGTGCTCCCCAGCCTGACGCTGATCTCGCACTACCCGATCAGCGGCACCCCTGGAACGATCACGCTGGCGTCAGGGTCGCAGTTCTCCGGGCACGCCGACTTCTTCAACGCCTGGGACCAGGAATTCCTGGCGCAGTCAGTCCGCGAGTGCCTGAACGCCGAGGTGCGCTGCGGCGTCCGCTGATGCGTACACGGCTCGCCGCCCGCCCCCATCGCGGGAGCGGGCGGCACACGGCCGGCGTGGGTCAGGGGCGCAGGACGTAGAACCGCCAGAAGTCGTGCTCCACCGGCGCGACCTCGACCGACGCGAAGCCGGCCTCCGTCGCGTAGCGGCGCAGTGTGGACGGCCGCATCACCGTGCCGGTGGCCGCCTCGTCAGACTCGGCGATGGTGGCCGGCAGGCAGTGCAGGGCGCTGAACCCGTAGTTCATGCGGTCGATCGGGTCAGCGGGCGTGGTGAACGTCTCCGCGACGCGCTCGTCGGCCACCAGCACGACGCTGTTCTCGTTCAGCAAGTCGCGCATCCAGGCCAGTGCCGCCACCGGCCGCCCCATGTCGTGGACCGTCTCAAAGGCCGTCACGAGGTCGAAGCGTCCCGCGATGCCCGGCCGCGATGCGTCTCGCACGGCAAACGTCAGGCGGTCGCCCAGGCCGGCGGCGGCAGCGTTGGCCCGCGCCGTCGCAATGGACGCCTCGTGGGCGTCGAAGCCGTGCACGATGGCGTTTGGGTACGCCCGCGCGATGGCAATGCTCGACCAGCCGGTGCCGCAGCCAGCGTCAAGCACGCGGGCCGGCGGGTCAGCCTGCAACCGCGCGTGGAGAGCAGGAATCGACGGGAGCCAGTCCTGCCCGAGCAGGTGCAGGAACATCGGGCGGTTCATCTCGGCGATGCCCTCGCGGGTGTCCACGCCGAAGTCGGGGTAGGGCACGCCGGCCCCGGTCGTGTACGCCTGCAAGACCGGCTGAAGCGTCTGGCTCACGCCGACGGCCAGCCGCAACAGGCCAGCCAGACTACTGAGGCTGTCACGGTCAATCAAGACCTCGGCGTGCTCTGGTGAGAGGGTGAAGCGGCGCGCCTCCGCAGCGTCCGTGCCGTCACCGGCAGCACCCTCCTCAGCCTCAAGGATGCCCGTCGCCGCCTGCTGCTCCAGCCACTCGCGGATATACCGCTGGTGGGTGCCGGTCCGCTGGGCCAGTTGCGCCGCCGTCTGGCTGCTGCCCGCAATCAGTGTCTTGTACAGCCCGAGCTGGTCCCCCAGGTAGATGGACTGGACATCCATCGCCCCCATCACCGCTTCAAAGAGCCGTTCCGCCAGGGCATCGCGCCGCGCCGTCGCCTGCTCGTCCCCCATCATCGTCGCCATGAGCCTCTCCCCAGTCTCCGTGTCGCTGGCGACCGTACGTTGTGACGCCAGCCCCTGCAATCAGTGTCGCGCAATGCGGCGGCGGCGACATCGTGGATCAGTACGGAGATTGCCGCACGGCGGGTACGGATAGTCACATCGTCAGTACCCGCAGACCCAGTCCGTCACCGCTGACATGCTGCCGCACCGGAGGCGCACGGGCAGCACCCGGCCGCCCGTTTCGGCTACCGTTCCGGCAGACACGGCCAGTTCCAGCGCCAGGGCGGCGCTGTACCAACGAAGGGCGACGGCCGGGGCGGGCCAGATGGGATGACCGACAGTGCGTGAGGACAGCAGCGCCGCGACGATCCCGGCTGCACCGGCTGCGCCGGTTGGCCTGTTGCTGGGGACGCTCACGCTCGGCGCATTCCTGACAACCACCAGCGGTGCGGCGCGGTCGCCGTTCCTGCTCGACATGGCGAACGACCTGGGCACCGACCTGACGGCCGTCGCCAATCTGATGGCGATCATGGCTATCACCTGGGGCATGGCGTCGTTGGTAGCCGGCACCGCCTCCGACCGCCTCGGGCGCAAGGTCATCCTGACGGGTGCCATCGTGGCGGTGGGCGTCGCGATGGCCGGGATGGGCCTGGCGCAATCTTACGCGGAGGCGGTCTTCTGGGGGCTGGCCGGCGGTATTGGCGGCGGCAGCTTCATGGGCACCGTCTTCGCTACGGTCTCGGATCACGTTCCGCCGACCGGGCGCGGCAAGTCGCTGGGCTGGGTAATGACCGGCCAGTCGTTGTCGCTGGTGCTCGGCGTGCCGATGTCTACGCTGATCGGGTCGCAGATCGGCTGGCGCGGCGCACACCTGGCCTTCGCCACGGTGACGGTGCTGGTAGGGCTGGCAATGCTGCTACTGGTGCCGAGCCGGGGGGCGTATCAGGCGACGGCGCGCGAGTCGGCGGCTGCTGCGCCCCTAAAGACAATCATGACGCCGCGCATCCTGACGCTGCTGGCCTCTGGCACCGCCGAGCGCGTCTGCTTCGCCGCCATGTCGGTCTACCTCGCCACATTTCTGATTACGGCGTACAACGTGCCGCTTGGCAGCCTCGCCGTGGCCCTGCTGCTGATTACGCTGGGCAACCTGCTCGGCAACTTCGTGGGCGCGCAGATCGCCGACATGGTGCCCTCCCGAGAAGCGCTCTACGGCGCGTCGCTGATTGCGACCGGGCTGGTGGCGCTGCCGCTCTTGCTCTGGACGCCATCGCTGTACGTGTCGGTCGGGCTGGGCTTCGTGTACACGCTGGCGAACGCGCTGGGGCGGCCAGCCTATATGTCGGTGGTCAGCGCCGTCCCGGAGGCCGTCCGGGGCGCGGTACTCGGCCTGAACGTGACGTTCGCCAGCTTCGGGTGGATCGCGGCGGCGGCGGTCGGCGGCTGGCTGATCGCCGGCTCGGGGTTCGGCAGCCTGGGGATGTTCTGTGCTGGCGCGGCGGTGTTCGGCACGATCATGCTGCTGGTGGGGCACGTCCTGGCCGGGCGTGGGGAGGCCGCCGGGCTCCCCGACGAGAGCACGGTAGCTCCCGTCAGAGGATAGCACCGGATCGCATCAGCACCATGCGAGACCGCACCGGTCACAGTCCGCGCCGCGCGTGTGCCCGCATTGACACCCCCGGTGTCTTCTTCCGTACACTCGCCGTTTTCGTCACGATACCGTGAAACATCCGGAATGTTGTCGGCGTCGTAGATGTTAACGACGGTGTAACAATACCGCGTTGACACCAAAGACTCTGCACAGGCACGCACCAGGAGAACCGGCGCGCGCACAGAAAGCTCAAAGCTCACCATGTTCCGGCACGCACGCACCCTCATCATCACCCTGCTCGCAGCACTGCTTATCGTCCTCGGCGGCATCGGCGCATTCACCGCAGAAGCGGCCAGTTTCAAGGCCGTCATCAACGAGGCCCGGTCGTCCGACCGCTGGTACGCCCCGTTCGAGGCGTACGATACGTCGCCAGACGCCGCCGACATCACGTTCGTGCCGTCGCTGCCCTACTGACCAGCAGGCCGGCGCGTCCACACACGCCAACAACGCAGAAGCGGTCGGCTCCATTCCTGGAGCCGACCGCTTTTGGCGTTCTGCCGAATGATGTTAGCGGCGGGGGCGAGACGGCGGCGCGCCGGCCTCGAACACGCCGATGCGATATGCGCGGTAACTCGGGCTGTCCTTGCCGTTCGCGCGCTTGCCGTCCAGCGGCTCTAACCCCAGCGTATCGTCCAGATTGTCAGCCGTCGAGCGGTGCAGCACCGCCAGCCTGCCGACCAGATCTGTGTGCGCGGTGACGCCGGGCGTCTCGTTCGGTTTGGCCATCGGCAGCGGCGCGTTCGGGATGTCCGACAGGGCCAGCAGGAACAGGAAACTCGTCGAGGCCTTGCCGCCACCGGTGCTCTTGACGGTCGTCAGCAGCGGATCGAGCAGCACCGCTTCATCGCCGCGCCGGGCCGCCTCAAGCTGGCTGACCGTGCGCAGATACTGCACGTTGCTGAAGCCGTCCTCCTGGCTCTCCTTGTAGTACGAGTCGAGCAGCGACAGCGGGTGCGCCGCCAGCACGGCGGTCCCGAGCGCCAGCACCACCACCGCCGCCGAGCGGCCCAGCAGCGCGACGACCCCAGGCCGGCCCTCGCCGATCGGCAGCGTCGCCAGCAGCCGGGCTGCCGTCGCTATCGCCAGGCCCATCGCCACGAACAGGACCGGTAGCAGCGGCATCAGGTAGCGGCCGTCGAGGATCGGGTGATACTTCCCGCTGAACGCCGGCGGCAGCGCCACCGCCAGCAGCACGCCGCCCACCAGCCACCACTGCCGCCGCCACACGCCCAGCGCCAACCCCGCCGACGCCAGCGCCAGCGGTGCCAGCACCCACGGATCGCGCAGGTAGTCGGCCGGACCTTCACGATCGGTCAGCGCCCCGCCGACCATGCGGACGGTCGAAAGTCCTAGCTGCTCCAGGTTGTTCACGTAGACACCGCGATCCGACATTTCGCCGGCATCCACGTCGGCATCGAGGTAGCGCGCCTGCTTGCTCTCCACGTCGCCGATGATCTCGAAGCGGCTGGTGACATGGTAGACCAGCAGGCTGCTGTACCCAACCACGACCAGCGCCACCGCCACGACCGGCCAGCGCGTCCGCAGCCAACCGCGCCGCATCAGCAGGGCACCGAGGGCCGCGCCAACCAGCATCGGGGCGGCGGTCGGGTGTGTCTGCAAGGCGAGGCCGCTCACCAGGCCCGCGAGCGCCAGCAGCCGCCCGCCCTGCGCCAGCCGGCCAGAGCCCAGCCAGCCCCGCGCCGATACCGACGACGACGCGGCGTCTTCTCCGGTCGGGCTGGCCGCCCGGTTCGTGGCTCGCGCCACCAGCCAGAGCGCCGTGGTAGCAACCAGCGGCGTCAGGGAGTGTGACAGCGCGACGTGGCTGGTGATGACAGTGTGCGCGCCGGATGTCGCCAGGAACAGCGCTGCCACCACGCCGGCCCCGCGCCCGCCAACCTCGCGGCCCAACAGGTACGTCGGGATGATCGTCAGGGCACCCAGCGCCCAAACCAGCTTCTGAGTGACTTCGAGGCTCGCGCCGAACACTCGGTACACCAGCGCCAGCAGCCAGATGAACGGCGCGCCCAGGTACGGTGCCGAATCCGCGAGGTAAAAGGCGCGCCCCTCGGCCACGTCCAGGGCCATCAGGATCGTGTCGCCAACGGACGGGAACTGCGGCGAGAGCAGCAAATGCGGCCAGCGCACCGTGCCCGCCAGCCCGACGACCATGCTGATGAGCACTACGTCAACCCAGGCTGACACCAGCAGGCGCTCAACCAGGGACGACGCGAACGGACGGCGCGCTGCAACGGCGCGCACAGGGGAAACTGCCATCGGTGCTGACTCCGAGCATCGCGTACTGCGGCCGGCCCCGTCGCATCACGCGAATCAAGGCATCCAGCCGGACATCACGGCGACCATGCGTAACCGCCAACGGCCATCTCGTGATGTCGTCCTCGCACGACCGCAGCAGGTACCAACGCGACGTTGGCCGCCAGCACTGCACACGGTCGCCTCGCGGGTTAGAACGGACCAGCAAGCCGACCGGCAAGAGTAGACGCGGCTATCTCAGTGACTTTCCCTGCCCATAGCCACGTGTAACGGGCACAGTTCTCGGCCCACACGCACGCCCCACTCGGAGAACAGTCGGTGGGATGAGCCGAAGATGAACGGACGATGAAGGAACTGTCCCGATCGTGACACTCCGAGACAAGAAAGACGGCCGAGGCACCACCAGGCAGTCGGCCTCCTCGCCAGTCGATGCTGGGGCCGGCCGTCAGTTGAAGACCCAGTCCCGGCAGCCGTCTTCGGCTGACGGCCGGCCCCAGCCGGTGCAAGATCAGCCCGCCCAGTGCCTACATGGGCTGATCTCCGGCGGCCGTGACCGATCTGTTCTCCTCGGCACGTTTCTGGCGCGGCCCATGCAGGGAAAATGGCTGCACCGGCGCTGCAAAACACGGTAGACAGTACCGTGGCTTGCAGGCAGGCCGCAAAAGTTCGGGAGGGAAACGCAGATGAGCGTGATTCAGGATGTACAGGGCGTGCTCGACGAAGCGCGCGCGCTGGTCAACTCGCTCTCAACCGACGACCTGTCAACGGCAACGCCTTGTACCGGCTGGGACGTGAAGGCGCTGGTCGAGCACATGACCGGCGTCGTGAACAGCTTCGCGGGAGCGCTGGGTGCTGAGGCGGCCGGCGCTGAGGCGGACCCGAAGGCCGCGTATGGACAGGCCGTCGATGCCTTGAGCACACAGATGAACGCGTCAGGCGCGCTGGACAAGACGATGAACCTGCCGTTCGGCGAGATGCCGGCCGAGCGCGGCCTAAACATCGTGCTGGCCGACCAGATGCTTCACACCTGGGACGCCTCAAAGGCGCTCGGGCGGCCATACACGATGGACCCCCGGCTTGCCGAGGGGACATTGCGCGGCCTGCACCACATGTTGACGCCGGACCGGCGCGGCCCCGGCCAGCCGTTCGCCGCCGAGGTGCCCTGCGCGAGCGATGCCCCCGTACAGGACCGGCTTGTGGCGTTCACGGGCCGCCAGCTGTAACGTCGCCGCGCGCCAGGTGCAGCGTGGCACGCGGCAGCGGTGACATGGCGTCGTCACCGCTGCCTTCCTGCTCCCTGTCGCAGGACGTGCGCGGGCCGTAAGGCGGCGGCGTTGCCCTGTCGCCGGGGGCGGTGGTACCCTCGCGCCTGGGCCGCGCGACCGGGCAAACCAGCCGACGCCCCGGTCCAGCCCGAGCTTTCGCCCCAGGGGGTTCTTGTGCCGATCTCGCCAGATGTCGTCCTCGGACGCGACGTGGTCATCTTCCATCCGCAGTTGGTCAACCTGTACGGCTGCACCATCGGCGACGAGTGCAAGATCGCGACGTTCGTGGAGATTCAGCGCGGCGCAACGCTCGGGAACCGCGTCAAGGTCGAGGCGTTCGCGTTCATCCCCAGCGGCGTCACGCTGGAAGATGGCGTGTTCGTCGGGCCGCACGTCTGCTTCACCAACGACCGCTACCCCGCCGCCGTGGACGCCGAAGGGCGGCTGCTGGGGGCCGGCGACTCCGGCGACTGGGAGGTTGTGCCGACCGTGGTTGAGGCCGGGGCGAGCATCGGTGCGAACGCGACCATTGTGTGCGGCGTGCGGATCGGGAGGGGGGCGCTGGTGGGTGCCGGCAGCGTCGTAACAAAGGACGTGCCGCCGGGCATGCTCGTGGTGGGCAATCCGGCCCGCGTGGTGCGGCCGGTCCACCCCGGTCGCTCCGACTGACGACGCGCACCTGACACCTGTCAGCGCGCGCACCAGCCCACATCTACGCGAGTCCACGGCGGCCTGCGACGAAAAGGTGACCGATGTGTCCTGTCTGCACGCACCTTACCGTTGTATTCCTGTAGAGGGGTGTCAGCAGAGGTATCGTTGCCGCCTGCTTCGACGCGTCTGCGGCAACTGCCGAGGCTGCATCGACTGCGGCTTCGCGCGCAAGCAGGGGTAGCACATGAGCATCGAGCTGGATGGCTCGCGCGTTCTCGTCACCGGCGGGGCCGGCTTCATCGGCTCGTTCATTGTCGATCAGATGCTCGAAGCCGGGGCCGAGCACATCACCGTCGTAGACGACTTCATCCGTGGCCGCCATGAGAACGTGGCCGACGCGGTCGGCACCGGGCGCGTTGAGGTCGTCGAGGGCGACATTCGCGACGGCGCGCTGGTGGACCGCCTGACGGACGGCTGCGACCTCGTGTTCCATCAGGCCGCATTGCGGATCACACAGTCGGCAGCGGAGCCGGTCCGCGCCATCAACGTGATGATTAACGGCACCCAGAACGTGCTGGAAGCGGCCGTCAAGCACGGCGTCAAGAAGATTGCGGCGGCGTCAACGGCGTCCGTCTACGGCGACCCGAGCTACCTGCCGATGGACGAGGGCCACCCGTTCAACAACCGCACCCTCTACGGCGCGGCGAAGATCGCCAATGAGCAGATCCTGCGCGCCTACAACGAGATGTTCGGCTTGCAGTACGTCATGTTCCGGCCGTTCAACGTCTACGGGCCGCGCATGGACGTGTTCGGCGCGTACACCGAGGTGATGATCCGCTGGCTGGAGCGCCTCAGCCGGGGTGAGGCACCGATTATCTTCGGGGACGGCCTCCAGACGATGGACTTCATCTACGTGGAGGACGTGGCCGAGGCGTACGTCAAGGCGATGGCGTCGGATGTCAGCGACGAGGTGTTCAACTGCGGCACCGGCATTGAGACGAGCCTGCGCGACCTGTGCGTGCAGCTCTGTACGGCCGCCGGCTACCCGAACGTCGAGCCGGAGTTTGCGCCGGCCCGCGTTGTGAACAACGTGCTGCGGCGGCAAGCCTGCACCAAACTGGCCCGTGAGCGCGTCGGGTTTGAGGCGCGCACCATGCTGCCCGAGGGGTTGGCGAAGCTGGCCCGCTGGCACACCGACCTGATGGCGAAGACTGCGGCGGCCGACGCAACAGTGTCCGGCGCGCCCGCGTCCTGAACGGAGGCCCACCTATGACGGTCCACGCCGCACACCCCGTCCGTATCCCGATCACCCGCCCGTACGTCGGCGAAGAAGAGGCCAACGCCGCCGCCGACACGATCCGCTCCGGCTGGCTGACGCAGGGTCGTCAGGTGCAGGCATTCGAGGAGGCGTTGGCGGCGTACACCGGTGCCCGCCACGCCATCGTCGTCTCGAACTGCACCACTGCGCTGCACCTGGCCCTGATCGCGGCTGGCGTCGGCCCTGGCGACGAGGTTATCTGCCCATCGTTCACCTTCATCGCGACCGCCAACGCGATCCTGCACGCGGGCGCAACGCCAGTTTTCGTGGACATCGACCCGCTGACCTACAACGTCACGCCCGAAATCATCGAGGCGGCCATCACCCCGCAGACCCGCGCGATCATGCCGGTGGACCAGATCGGGCTGGCGGCGGATCTGCCGGCGATTGTCGCGCTGGCCCACGCGCGCGGCATCCCGGTCGTGGAGGACGCGGCCCCGTCGCTCGGCGCGACCATCAACGGCCGGCGCGTCGGCTCGTTCGCGGACTTCACCTGCTTCAGTTTCCACCCGCGCAAGAGCATCACCACCGGCGAGGGTGGCCTGATTACCACCGACAACGATGCCGCTGCCGAGCGGCTCCAGGCGTTGCGCTCGCACGGCGTCTCGGTGTCGGCGTTCTCGCGCCACGCCTCCGGCACCACCGACAT
>JBBQBU010000137.1:0-12053 GCA_038318015.1 Chloroflexota bacterium
CAGCACCGCCACCGGTCCGCTGTCCACCTTGCTGGAACTTGGCGCTGGCAGCGGCGCGATGGCATCGCACTACAAGCGGCAGGTGACGCCCACGCTCACGGACATCTCGGCCGACATGCTGGCGCTCAGCCGAACGGTCAACCCAGAGCTTGAACACGTCCAGGGTGACATGCGTACGCTCCGCCTGGGCCGTCTATTGGACGCCGTGTTCGCCCACGACGCCGTCATGTACCTGCTGACCGAGGACGCGCTACGAGAGGCCATCGTCACGGCGCACACTCACCTGAGGCCGGGCGGCGTGGCGGTTTTCGCGCCGGATTGCGTGCTGGAGACGTTCCGTCCGCAAACGGACACGGGCGGCAACGATGGCGACGGGCGCGCGCTGCGATAACTGGAATGGGTCCACGACCCGGACCCCACCGACACGACCTTCGTGGCCGACTACACCTACGTCTACCGCGAGGGCGACGGCGTGCCAGTCTGCGAGCAGGATCGCCACACCGAAGGCCTCTTCAGCCGAGAGGTCTGGCTGCGAATGCTGGACGAGGTCGGGTTTGATGCCACGATCCGCCCGCTGGTGCACAGTGAGGTCGAGCCGGGCGACGTGGAAGTCTTCATCGCTGTCAAGCGGCCAGCGTAGCGCGCCGGCCGCTCGTCGCGTTGCTACGCCAGCTTCGAGAGCAGCAGCCCCAACTCGAACAGCAGGTACAGCGGCAGGCTGACCAGCGCTTGATTCAGCGGGTCCGGGGTCGGGGTAATCATCGCGCCGATCACGAACGCCAGGATCAGGGCGTACTTTCGGAAGCGTGCCAACCGCACCGGATCAATGATCCGCAGCTTCGTCAGGAAGAACATCAGCAGCGGCGTCTCGAACGACACCCCCATCCAGAACAGCAGCGTCGTCACCGTCTCGATGTACTCGCTGAACGCCCATTTCACTTCGAGTCCGGGGATATTGTCCACGCCGAACGTGAGTAAGAACTGAATGGCGACCGGGATCACCAGGATATAGCCAAACAGTAACCCGATGGCGAAGGAGATCATGGCTCCGGGGATAGCCATGTACAGGTATTTCTTCTCGTGTGGCATCAGTGCCGGCAACACGAACGCGATGCACTGGTACGTGATGACGGGTAACGCCAGTACCAGTGCCACGATCAGCGCCACCTGAAAGTAGGTGACGAACCCTTCGCCGGGCTTGAAGAAGATCAGGTGGTTGGCGGCCGGCTGGCTGACCAGGGCGATGACCGTTTGCGTCACCGACGCTTCGGTCAGGTACGGGATCGGCAGGGCCGAGATGACGAGGCCCATCGCCAGGGCGACCGAACAGACGACGATGCGCGTGCGGAGCTCCTCGAGGTGCTCCAGCATCGTCATGCCCTCTTCCGCCTCCTCGGGGGCGTCCCCAGGCGGCGGAAGCGCATTGTTGTCGTCAGGGGGCGGCGGCACGCTGGGAGGCTGCGCCGGCTCGTAGAGAGCCGGCGCGCTCGCAGCATCCATTGTGGACGCGAGCGCCTGAACTGCCGGCCCCGAAGCGGCCGGACTCGTGCTGTCAGACGACGACTCGACAGCGCCGTTGGTGGACGCCGAGACGGTGCCGGGCACAGCCTTTGGGTCTTCAGTAGGAATGGTCACGAGTTGTCCAGGTCATCAGGTCCAGGTGGCCCACCAGGGCACGTCCGGTGAGGACGTGGCCTAGTTGGAGTGCTCCTGCACGTAGTCCATCGCATCCTGAACGGTCAGGATCTTGGCTGCGTCCTCGTCAGAGATTTTGACGCCGAACTCCTCTTCGAGGGACATAATCAACTCGACCAGATCCAACGAGTCGGCGTTCAGATCGTCGATAAACGACGCCTCGGGAACCACATCCTCTTCGTTCACACTGAGCTGGTCGGCGATGATTTTCTTAAGCCGATCGTCTGCCATGCTGGGAGCCCCTCCTCAAGTGAGGTAATTCGATGATGATGCCATCGGGCGGCGGGAGTGTACGCGATCAGGGGGTAGGCTTGCCGTCTGATGCGACTGCGCTGCCGAGGACCCCGTTGACGAACCGCGGCAGACTTTCGCTTCCAAACAGCTTCGCCAGTTCAATCGCCTCGTTGATTGCCACTTTGACCGGAACGATACCATGCTGAAAGCGGCACTCGTAGAGACCGAGGCGCAGAATCGTCCGATCAACCACAGACATCTGGCGCAGAGGCCAGGCCGGTGCGCGCTTCTGAATTTCGGCATCCAGCACTTCGCGGTGGCGCAGAATGCCGCTCAGAAGGTCGCGGGCGTAGGCCGGCACCTCCGGCGGCAGGGGACCGTGGACGTATTCCAGGTCGTCGGTGTCGCCGAGGCGCGTTGCGTCGATGTCCGCGAAGCGGCTCAGGACGCCGGTCGGGGTATGGTGCGCGAGATCGACCTCGTAGAGCACCTGAAACGCCAGGATGCGCGCCAGCCGCCGACTGGTCCAGCCGCGCCCGACCTTCGGGATGGCGACATCGGTGGTGGGAACACCCGAGCGTAGATTGATGGCGCCGCGCCCCGGCACCTCGACCACGCGGCCCTCGGGACCGAGAGTGCCCGGCACTTCGGCCTCCACCACCGGCAACACCGGCTCCGCCTCGTCGCTCACCGGGATCGCCTGCATCGCATCGTCATGCAATCGGCCGCTCGACGGGCCGGTCTTCCTGCCGGGTCGCCCACTGCGCCAGGTGCTCGCCCACGTAGTCGATGGTCACGTCGTTGGCGCGCACCGCGCGGTCGGCCAGCAGGCTCAGGTGGTACGGAATAGACGTGTGGACGCCTTCCACGCGCATTTCGCGCAAGGCGCGATCCATGCGGTCGAGTGCTTCATCGCGCGTGGGTGCCCAGGTCATCACCTTCGCCAGCAGCGAATCGTAGTAGGGCGGCGTGAAGTAGCCAGCGTAGCAGTGCGAGTCCACGCGCACGCCGGGGCCACCCGGTGGCAGCCATGTCTCGATGATGCCAGACTCCGGCGCAAAGCCGCGCATCGGGTCTTCAGATGTCACGCGGCACTCGACGGCATGCCCGCGAATCTCGATGTCGTCCTGGTCAAACGAGAGCGCCTCGCCGGCGGCCACACGCAACTGTTCTTTGACCAGATCAATGCCGGTCACCAGTTCGGTGACGCCGTGCTCGACCTGGATACGGCAGTTCACTTCCATGAAGAAGAAGTTGCCATCCTGGTCAAGCAAGAATTCCATCGTGCCGGCGTTGCGGTAGCCGACGTGAGCGGCACCCTTCGCCGCCAGCGCGCAGAGGTCGCGGCGCTGCTCGGCGTTCAGGCTCGGTGACGGCGCTTCCTCGACGATCTTCTGCCGCCGCCGCTGCAATGAGCAGTCGCGCTCGCCCAGGGCCAGCGTCTTGCCGTAGTTGTCGGCCAACAACTGCACCTCGACGTGGTGCGCCCGCTCGACGCGGCGCTCCAGGTAGAGCGCGCCGTTGCCGAAGAAGCTCTGCGCTTCCATCTGGGCCAGCGGAAATTGCCGCAGCAAGTCGCGCTCATCGGAGACGGCGCGGATGCCGCGACCACCGCCGCCAGCGACCGCCTTAATCATCAACGGATAGCCGATCTGCCGGGCCACCTCGATAGCGTCGTCCGCGCGGTACATCGGCTCGTTCGATCCGGGGACCACCGGCACGCCAGCCTGCTGCATCATCCGACGCGCGGCCAGCTTGTCCCCGAGCAGCTCGATGACGCCAGGCGGCGGCCCGATGAACGTCAGGCCGCACTGCTCGACCACCTCGGCCAAATAGGCGTTCTCCGAGAGGAAGCCGTAGCCAGGGTGCACCGCGTCGCAGCCCGTCACTAGTGCCGCCGACACGATGTTGGGGATGTTGAGATAGCTGCGGTCACTGGCGGCCGGGCCGACACAGACCGCCTCATCCGCCAGTTGGACGGCCAGCGACTCGCGGTCAGCCTCCGAGTGAGCGACCACGACCTGTAAGCCAAGCTCGCGGCAGGCGCGAATCACGCGCACGGCGATCTCGCCCCGGTTGGCTATGAGCACTTTGCTAAACATGCAGCCGCCCCGTGACCATTGCGTGAACGCGTGCGAACGGTGTCATGCTGCGCTGAGTCATACGGCGCTGTCGCACGGTCAGGGCATCACCAGGCCGCCGTCAACATGCAGCGTCTGGCCGGTGATGTAGCGCGCAGCGTCTGACGCCAAGAACGCGACAGCCTCGCCTACGTCTTCCGGCTTCCCGATGGAGCCGAGCGGCACCATGTTCAGGAGCGACTGGCGGGCCTGCTCGGACACGTCGGACCAGATGTCGGTGTCGATGAAGCCCGGGGCCACTGCGTTGACCGTGATGCCACGCGACGCAACCTCGCGGGCAACCGACTTGGTGAACCCGATCATGCCGGCCTTCGACGCCGCGTAGTTGGCTTGCCCGGCGTTGCCTAGCACGCCAGAGACGGACGAGATGTTGACAATCCGCCCGGCCCGCTGCCGCAACATCCCACGCACGACAGCCTTGGTCATCAGAAACGTGCTCTTGAGGTTCGTGTCAAGGACGGCGTCCCAGTCCTCTTCGCTCATCCGCAGCAGCAGCGTGTCCTTCGTGATACCTGCGTTGTTGACCAGGATGTCTATGCGGCCGAATGCCTCAAGCGTGGCATTGACAACGCGGTCCACGTCGGCCGACACGCCGGCATCGCCCGCGACTGCCATCGCATGGCCGCCGCCGCCCTTCAGGTCGCCCAGGGTCAGTTGCGCTGCGTCGTGGTTGCCACGGTAGCTGAACGCGATCTTCGCGCCAGCCTGTGCCAGCCTGATCGCGACTGCCCGCCCGATGCCGCGCGAGCCGCCCGTCACCAGCGCGACCTTCCCCGACAGGTCTGTCAGGAAGCGCGGCGCGGGCGCAGGCTTCGGCATGATCGATTGGAGGAAGTCATTGCCGCCGGTGGTCATGTCAGGCGCTCCCAGCCCTCTTGGGCACGACGGGTCCGGGCCATGAACGGGTACAGCGCAGGCGTGACCGGGTGGGCCACGACTACTCTGCCTGCGCCCGCTTCTCCTTGATGGTCAACACCTGATTGCCGTTGTAGGTGCCGCAGCTTGGGCAGACGTGGTGCGTCAGCTTCTTCTGACCGCACTGTGGGCAGTCCATCAACGTCGGCAGGGTCAGCGCCTGGGCGGCGCGCCGGTGGCCGCGATGCATGCGGCTGATCTTCTTCTTGGGAAGTGCACCCATGATTGTTGCTCCTTCGAGGCTCACGAACGGTCGTCGTGGGAAGATGTCGGTGCTGATTATGGGGGGTACGCCACCATGGCCGCGCGGAGTTCGCGCGAGACGGACAGCGTTGGGATGGTTAGCCGGGCGGCAACTGCGCTTTCAGCAACTCGCCCAGGCGGCTCAATTGGTTGTTCGGGGCGACGGGCACGTCCACCTCGACCGGCACTTCGATGCAGCCGCATTCACCTTGCGATAGGACTGCGCCGCACTGCTGGCAGAGGCCCGGGCAGTCAGGCTGACAGAGCGGCTGCAACGGCTGCTGCAGCACAATGTCCTGCCGGACCAGATCGGTCACGTCAATCTCGTGGTTCTCGGTGACGCGCGGCTCCTCGGGGTCGGCCTCGATGACAACCGGCTGCCCGGTCACGATATTGAGGCTGGGCAGGTACTGCTCGCTCACCTCGCTCTCGACGGTCGAGAAGGCAGGTTCAAGGCAGCGCCCGCACTCCTGCTCACTATCGACTCGGTAGCGAACGTCGGCCAGGATGCCATGATTGGTGCGCGTAAGCTTCAGCGTGCCGACAATCGGGCTGGACAGCCCCAGTTCTTCGGCAAGCTCCGGCTCACGCTCATCTAGCGCATACGAGCGCGTGGAGCCAACGGGATCGCGCAGCAGTTGTGCGACGTTCACCGCGATCATCACGCCACCTCGTGGTTGTTCAAGAGCAGGAATCTCCGTGGTGCGGTGCCCGCGAATCATGACACGGCTGTCCGCCCACGAGCACAAAAAACGGCGGCTTCGGTACCGCCACTCGAAGTATACGCGCCCCGAAACGCCCCCGACAATGTGTCTGCGCGTTCGTTGCGGAACAGTTTTCGTCAGTCGTGGGCGGTATTCGCGGCCTGGCGCGTCGCCGACTGCCTGGTGCCGCGCCGCCACCACGCGGGCGGCCATCAGGCCGGCAACTCGCCTACACTGGTGCGCGCAAACAGCACGTAACAGGGGGGCATGATGCGGACCTTCGTGGTGGAATTGGGGAACGGGACCGACCTGCACGGGCAAGACCCGACGAAGGCGGCGGTGCGGGCGGTCCGCAACGCCTTTCAGCACGTGTCGCTGCCGGGACTGCGACAGGTGTGCGGCATCACCGATACGTCCACGGTCATGGTCGATGTGACCATCGGCGTGCCGCCGGAAGCCGGCCCGGTGGACGTTGAGCAGGTGAAGGCGCAGTTTCCCATTGGCACCATCAACGTGACGGTGAAGGCAGGCGGACTGATGGTGACGAGCGAGGCGTTCCAGCCCGAGATGGGCGACAAGATCGACGCCATCCTGATCGCGAACGCGGCCATCGTCGTGCGGGTGCCGTAGGCCACAGGCGACAGCGGAGGACGGTCATCTGGCCCGTCGGCATCTCGGCTCGCCCGTTCCGTGCGTGAAGAAACGGGCGGGCGGCAGTGCCCGCGCGACAGGCGCTATCCTGTCGGCCTGACGACGTGATGCGCCGCCGGTCCTTGGTGGCGCATCGGCCGCGACGAGCTGCGGCCGAGCAAACCTGCCAGCGGAGGCGGATGATGCAGTATCGACGGTTCGGGCGAACAAACGAGCAGGTTTCGGCGATGGGCTTCGGCACCTGGCCGATGTCGGGCGACCGTTACGGCGCCATCGAAATTGACCAGGCCGTCCACGCGATTCAGGCGGCCATTGACGCCGGCGTGAACTGTGTGGACACGGCCCCGGCCTACGGCGCGGGTTATTCCGAGACGGCCGTGGCCCGCGCGCTCAAGGGGCGGCGCGACAAGGTGCTGCTGGTGACGAAGTGCGGCATCGCCCGGCGGCCGGACAACCCGACCCAGAACCGAGACTCGAGCCGGGCGAACATCCTGCGTGAGATCGATGTCAGCCTCCAGCGCCTCGAGACCGACCGCATCGATGTGTACTTGATCCACTGGCCGGACGAGACGGTGCCCTACGAAGAGGCGTTCGCCGCGATGGACGAGTGCGTGAAGCTCGGCAAGGTGCGCTACGTCGGCGTGTCGAACTTCACGGTGGAGCAGATGGAAGCGTGCATGAAAGCGCGGCCAATCGACGTGATCCAGGTCGGCTACCACCTGTTCGACCGCCGGATGGAGAAGGAGATCTTCCCGTTCTGCGCGAAGAACGACATCGGGGTGATGGGGTACGGCTCGCTGGCGCACGGCCTCTTGACAGGCACGTTCTCGGCTGACATGGTGTTCGACCCGAACGACTGGCGTGGGGGCGGCGTCTACTTCGGGCAGCCGATCCTCAAGGGTGCGAACCTGGGCACGAACGTCGACGCCGTGAACCGTATCAAGGCCGACATTGCCGATCCGCGCGGCGTGCCGATCACCCAGATTGCGCTGGCCTGGGTGCTGCGAAACCCCGTCCTCAGCACGGCGCTGGTTGGCTCACGGACGCGTGGGGAGCTGGACAACAACCTTGCGGGCGTTGATCTGACGCTGTCAGATGACGAAGTGGCACGCATCGAAGAGATCATGAAGGACGCGGCCGGCATGCACGACGTGTTCACGCCGTTGCGACAGGCCATGGAGGAGTGGGGGCCAATCGCAGAGCCTCAAGTGGCGTCGTAGCCCGCCGCCAGTTGCCCCCTCTCCCGCTTCCGGGAGAGGAGGCCGTCCGCCTACGTCGCCCCGTGCTCGGCCAGCAGCGCGGCGCTCAGGCCGTTCTGCCGAATGATGTCGCGGTAGAGGTAGGCGCTCGGCTTCGGGGTGCGCTCCTGCGTTTCGAAGTCGGTGTGCACCAGCCCGAAGCGCGCCGCGAAGCCCTCGGCCCACTCGAAATTGTCCAGGCTGCTCCAGTGCATGTAGCCACGTAAGTTCACGCCCGCCTGCAGCGCCCGGTGGCAAGCCGCAAGGTGTTGCACCAGATAGCGCGGTCGTACGGCGTCCTGCCCGTCCACTTCCGGGACACCGTTCTCTGTCACCATCACCGGCCGTCCGCGACCGGGCGGCGCAGCGGCCAACAGGGCGCGCTCTAGCCCGTCCGGGTAAACTTCCCAGCCCAGGTGATTGCGCTCGACTTCGGGAAACTGCTCCCGCCCGAAGCCAATCCGCGCCGCCAGCGGGTCAAACTGGTCATGCTCTCGGGTGTAGTAGTTGAGGCCCACCCAGTCTTCGGTGTCGGCCAGCCAGGGAAGGCGCTGTCCCGACCCGAGCGGCGGGATCAGCCGCCCGGTGCGGAGCGCGACCGGGAACGCCTGATTCATCAGGTAGTTGCGGACGGTCGAGATCAGGCGGTCGCCGCGCCGCGACGTGTCGGCCGGGTCGAACAGACGCCAGTGGTGCGCCACGCCGATCTGCGCATCCGGCTGCACCTCTTTGATCCGGTGGTATGCCCGGCCGTGCGCCAGCGCCATGTTCCGGATCACCGCGAACGTGCCGCGCAGATCGTTGGGGCGGTGCGGCGGCCAGACGCCTAGCAACCACCCTTGCGTGGCGTACACGCCCGGCTCGTTCAGCGTCACCCAGTACCGGACGAGATCGCGGTACTCGTGGACGACGCGGCGGGCGTAGCGCGCGAACCGACCGACCACCTCACGTGCGGTCCAGCCGCCGCGCTCGGCCAACCAGATCGGATTGGAAAAATGGTGCAGCGTGACAATCGGTTCCAGGCCGTGCGCCCGCAGCGACTCCAACACCCGGCGGTAGTGCGCCAGGGCCGCGCGGTCGATCTCACCGGGGCGCGGTTCGATGCGGCTCCACTCCAGCGACAGCCGGTGCGCGTTCTGCCCCAACTCAGCGAACAGCGCGAAGTCAGTGTCGTAGCGGTTGAACTGGTCGCAGGCAGCACCAGAGCGGTATGGCAACTGGCCGGATTGCTCGGCGGCCCACCAGTCGTTGTTGGTGTTGTTGCCCTCAACCTGATGGGCGGCGGTGGCCGACCCCCACAGGAAGCCGTCCGGGAAGTGGCGGTCGGCCAGGGTGGGGCACGTAGCGGAATCTGTCGTCAAGCTCATGGAAGGTGGACGTGCACGGTCCGTACCGTCACGGCCTGCCACTGGCGGCGCGCGGCCAGCAGCAGCCAGACGACAGGCACCGGTGCCAGCACCGCCAGGTGCAGCACGACCGCGTAAGCGGCGGCAAGGCCCGGCTCCGCGCCGAAGCCGTCCACTAGCAGGGAGCTAACCGGCACGTGGAACGTCCCGATGCCGGCCGGTGCGCCGGGCACCGCGAATGCGAAGTTGGCGACTCCGACCGCCGCAAACGGCAACGACGGCGAGGCGACCCAACCGAACGCGACCAGCAGGCAGTAGTATGAGACGGCCTCGGCGGCCCAGGCCAGCACGGACAGTTGCGCCGCTCGCACCAACAAGCGCGGCCCGCGTCGGTGAGCAGCCCCGACGGCCTGGTTCAGCAGCCGGCGCGGGTGCCAGCCCGGTTCGCCCGAGTCAGCGTCGGTCGGACGCGCGCCGAGGTACCAGGCGGCCACCGGGATCGCCAGCAGCGACGGCAGGTAGATGGCGACGGCACCTAGGCCGAGCGTCAGTGGCCAGCCGGCCACGCCGCCCGCCAGTGCCGCCAACGAGATGAAGCTCCCGAAGATCAGGCCGTCCACCAGTCGTTCGAGCAGTTCGGCGGCAGCCACGTCGGTCAGGTTCACGCCGGGCAGTCGGATCGCCAACAGGACTTTCACCGCGTCGCCGCCGCGCGCCGGCAGACCCAACCCCGCCAGCGCCGCCGAGATACCAACGCCGAGCAGTTGTGCGGTCGGGAGCGGCGCGGCGGGGGCCAGCAGCACGCCCCAGCGGACCGCCCGCAGCCACAGGTTGACGCAGCCAAACGCCAGCACCGGTACCAACCACCAGTACGCGAGGGCGCCAAACGCCGTGCCGACCTCGTTCAGGTCAAGGCGGCTCACGAATAGCCCGGCGCAGATGAACCCGAGGAGCGGCCCTGCGAACCGAACGGTAGGATTGTGCAGTAGGCGGTGGAAACGTCCCATCGAAAAGGTCTCGCTTCATGGTGATGGTCTGCTAGAACGTGAACGGTGAGCGGACCAGTCTGAGGACGGCTCGATTGCTTAGCTTGCTGCACCGAAGAAGGGCTGCCTGAGGTCGTTGTTTCGCCGGGTTCGGTTGCATGTTGCCGCGCAGATGCCGATTCGTGCAACCGTGGCACTGTCCCTGCATGGAGTGAGCGTCGGAACCTACGTCTTCCGCACCACCTGGGAGCCACCATGTCACGCCAAAGCGTCGTCCCGAAACTGATGGGACTCGGCACCTGGGGGCTCGTCACGCTCCCGCTCTGGGGCGCAATTGTTGCGCCGGTCATGCTGGCGTGGCTGGTACTCCTGTTCAACGGGTACTGGCTCATCCGCTCCAGCATGCTCGGCGTCGGGGCGATTGTCAGCCTGATCAGACTGCGGCGGGCGGAGAAGCACGACTGGCTAGGTGCAGCCGGCCAACTCCCGGGATTCGACGGCGTACAGCATCTCGTCATCATCCCGACCTACAAGGAAGCCGACGCCATCCTGGCCGAGACGCTCGACCATCTGGTGCGCCAGGACTTCCCGCGCGAGCGGATTGCCGTCGTCCTTGGCTTCGAGGCGCGTGATGCTGCCGCCGCCGCCCGAGCTGCCCGCCTGATCGCCCGTTACCGTGGGCAGTTCGGGTCGATGTGGGCGCTCTTTCACCAGCTACGGCCGGGCGAGATCGCCGGCAAGTCGTCGAATCTGGCGTGGGCGGCTCCGCGTGCACGCACGCTCCTGGTGCATCGCGGCATCGATCCAAACCGCGTCCTCGTCACCATCTGTGATGCCGACTCGCGCTTGCACGCGAAATACCTGAGCGCGTTGTCGCACGACCACCTGGCCGATCCCGATCCGAGCGAGCGATTGTATCAGCCGGCCCTGCTTTTCCACGCCAACCTCGAACGGCTGCCGCCGCCCCTCCGCGCGACGAATAGTGCCTACTCGGCATGGTCGTTAGCGCGGCTGGCGCTCGGCTCGCGGCTGGTGCTGCAGTCCACCTACTCGATGCCGCTCGAGTTGGTGCGGAAGGTTGGCTACTGGGATCCGGATGTCATCTGCGAAGACTCGCGGATCTGCTTCAAGGTGCTGCAACACGTCGGCTCGCGAGCCAAGGTGCTGCCGATCTATCTGCCTGTCCTCTGCAATGCTGCCGAGGGCGCGACTCCCTGGGATACCGTCGTCGCCCACTACCAGATGATTCGGCGCTGGGCCTGGGGCGCGACGGACGTGCCGTACGTGATGCGCGGCATCCGAGGTACCGGCGGAGTGCGTGCGCCGCTCGGGCCGACGCTCGGCTTCATTGAGGATCACCTGACGTGGCCGACGCACTGGTTCCTGATTACTGTCGGCACGAAGATGCTGCCGTGGCTCGCGCCGGTAATGGTTGCTTCGCCGCAAGGTGAGTTCCTGATCTGGGCGGGCGGCATACTGCTCTCGCTGTGTCTGCCGTTCATCGTTGTGGCCGCAACCATCGACCTGATCTTGCGCGGCGGCCCAAGCGACCCCAGCGAATGGGCCGGCGAACTGGTCGGCTGGGTGCTGATGCCGGTGATCGCTCTGGCGCTAACCTGCCTGCCGGCCCTCGACGCGCACACGCGGATGCTGTTTGGCCGGAACCTCGGCTACACCCCGACGCCGAAGTTCGCGAGCTGACGAAAGTGGGGAGCCCTACGAGGGATTCCGTCCCCATCTGCGCGCTAACTGGTCGGACAGGCTCGCAGCACCCGCTCTTGCCCGGTCGTCAACGTGATGGGTAGGCCGTCAACCAGCGCTTGCCCGCCGTATATCTCGGCAACGCCCTGGCTGTCCGTCACCCGGTAGGTCACGCCAGTATCGGCGGTGAACCACTCCA
>JBBQBU010000138.1:0-11941 GCA_038318015.1 Chloroflexota bacterium
CCCAGGCAGGCCAGGCCGTGCGCCAGGAACGGTAGCAGGAGCAACAATGCAGGCAGGAGATACCGCTCCTGGAAGTTGGCCCAGGTCAGCGCATAGGTGGCGAACGTCGCGGCAATGACGGCAGCAGGAATGATGGCCCGACGCGGATACGCCCGCAGGCCGGCTGCCAGCAGGACGCCGATCCAGGCCAACGCCAGCGGACGCAGCCAATCGCGCTCGGTCAGCATCAGGGTTGCATAGTCGCGTGCGTTCTCCCAGATCGCCACCAGCACGAAGTCGCGGTTCTCGGAGATGAAGGCCAGCGGCGTCGGGAGGGTGCGTCCGTAGCCGTTGCGCAGGACATCCGAGTCCTTGAAGACGGCGTACAGGTAGGACTGACCCGAGTACGACAGGCTGCCCTGCGTCATGAGGCTGTACAGCGACATCGGGAGGGCGAAGAGCAGGACGCTGACCACGAGCCAGGCAACCGAGATGACGGCCCGCCGGCGGTCGTGCGCGCTCAGGATGATGGCCGGGATCAGGGCGGCCACGCTGGCGACGACGGTCGGCCGGGCGAGGTAGCCCAGGCCGAGGAGCGCGCCAGCCAGGAGGTAGTCACGGCGACGGGCTGGCTGCGGGGCGCGGACCGCCAGCCAGACGGCCAGCAGCAACAGCGCGATGGTCACGGCTTCCGACATCGGCAGGATCATGCGGGCAACCACAATCGGACTAGCCGCCGCCATGATGCCGCCGGCCGCCCCGACCACCCGCCCGAACAGCAGGCCGCCGATCTCGGCCACCAGCCCAACCGACAGGGCTGTCAGGGCGGCGTTCATCACCTGGACGGCCCGCAAATCCAGCCCGACCCCGAGCAGGCCGGCTATCAACCACGGAAAGAGCGGGGGCCGTTCAGCCAGGCCGTGATGCAGCACGGACGTCCCGCCGAAGTGGTACGCCTTGATGCCCAGCAGATAGCCGTCGCCGTGCAACAGCCGACGCGCGACGTCGATGTACTCCACCACATCAGGATTGAGTTGGACGACGCGCACGGCCGGCACGAGATACAGCGCGAAGGCCGCCAGCCCGATCAACAACGACGGACGCAGCACAGGTGCCAGCATCGCGCGTACGGACGGGTTCGGCGGGCCTGAGTGGTTGGACGGGCCTGCTGCGGCGCGCTCGGGCCATGTGACTGAGGCTGTCACCCGTGCGTCCGGCTGTTCCGTCAGCCGACAGCCCCGGTCGCCGCTGCCGCGAGGGCGTCTGCTACCGCGCTGACCAGCGCTTCCTGGCTGAACGGCTTGGTCAGGCAGCCGTTGCAGCCAGCCTCGATGGCGTCATGGCGGTCCTGCTCGTCGTTCAACGCCGTTATCGCAATGATCGGCACGTGGCGTGTGCGCGGGGCGGCCCGCAGCGTGCGTGCGACCTCGAAGCCGCTGATGCCCGGCATCCGCAAATCGAGCAGAATCAAGTCCGGCCCCTGATCGGCGGCGGCCAGGGCATCCGTGCCGTTCTCAGCGAGTACCGCGACGTGGCCCATGACATCCTGCACGATGGACGCGATGACCTCGCGATTGTCGGGCTCGTCGTCGACGATCAGGATAGTTTGGCGGCGCAGCGGCGTGGGGTCCGCAATGGCGTCGGCAGCAGGAGGCTCCTCGTTTGGCTCTACTATGCCCCGTGCCTGCGCGGTCGGCAGCATGACCCGGAACGTGCTGCCCTCGCCGGTGCCAGCGCTGGCAACCGAGACGGTGCCCCGGTGCAGCTCGACGAGGTGGCGCACGATGGCGAGGCCGAGGCCCGTGCCGCCAAACTGCCGCCGCGACCCGGAGTCCGCCTGGTGGAAGCGGTCCCAGATCCGTTCAAGTTGCTCGGGTGGTACCCCGATGCCGGTGTCGATGACGGCGACCGTCACCGCGTCGTCCTGGCGGTTGATGCGGACGGTCACGGTGCCGCCCGACGCTGTGAACTTCACGGCGTTGTCGAGGAGATTCGCCACGACCTGTTTGAGACGTTCGGCGTCGGCCAGCAGCGTGACCGGTGCCAGCGGCACGTCAAGGCGCAACTCGACGCCGCGTAGTTCCGCGCCAGGGGCCACCTGCTCTACGGCACGCTGGACGGCGTCGTTGAGCATCATCGGCTCAAGGTTGAGCACCACGTGACCGCTCTCCATCCGGTTCACGTCAAGCAAGTCGTTTATCAGGGCCAGCAGCCTGTTCGCAGCCTTCTTGACCGCCTGTTGGTGCTTCGACTGGCGCTCAGTGAGCGGGCCGTGTATCTGGCGCACCAGCAGATCGGTGTAGCCGATGATGGCCGTCAGCGGCGTCCGCAACTCGTGGCTCATCATCGACAGGAACTCGCCCTTGAGGCGTTCGATGTCGTACAGCACGGCGCTGACGCGGAGAATCTCGGCCTGCCGCTGGGTGCTTTCCAGTTCCAGCCGCGCTGCCTCGGCTGTGCACGCGATGTGGTCGACGATCATGCGGACGCGGCGCAGCTCGGTTGGTTCGAGCGTCGGCAGCGCCGTGAAGGCAAGCTGCACGGCACCAGCCACGCGACTACCCCAGGCCAGGGGCAACGTGAGCGACATGCGGGCGGCACCGTCCATGAGCGGCTGCACACACACATGCTCGTGCGTATCGTGTGGTGCCTCGCCAAGCTCGGCACGGTGGACGACGAGACCGTAGGCCAGGTCGGCGAGGCGCGGTAACCGGGCTGTCGCGGCGTCGGGTGAAAGGCCGACAGCCGCCGCCAGCGAAAGTTGGCCCGCTGCGTCCGCCGCCAGGATGACGCCGGAGGATGCCCGTGCGACGCTCGTCAGCCACTCGAGCAGCGCCGCGTACCGTTCGGAGATTGGCAGGTTTGGTAAGGCGAACGGAGGCAGCTCCGACACCGAGCAGTCGAGCAGGTGCGCCATGTTCTGACTGCCCGATCTCACGGAGTGCGACGTACGGATCATGCGCCCGTGTCCGCTGCCACCGCTGGCGGCGTGTCGTTGGGTGCCCAGTCCGCCAGCCGCCCGGTGACGATCAGGCGGTCACTGAATGTTCTGGACTTCGTGTCAAATTCGCCGCCGCAGGTAATCAGCGTCAGCACGGGCGAGGTAGACGGGGCCATGACCTCGACCGAACTTGGCTTCACCAGTTTCACATCTTCGACGATGTAGGTGAATTTGCCCTCTTCGGTCTCGACGCTGATCTCGTCTCCGAACTCCACCTTGTAGAGATTGCGGAAGACGTTGCCTTCGTTGATGGTGACGACGTGCCCGGAGATGACGGCGTTGCCGCGCGCGCCGACCTTCGCCGTCTCTCGATACTGAACGGCGATGAACGGCACCGTCTGCCACTCCAGGTCGCCCTGCTTGTTGGTGATAATGCCGCCCTCGGTCACGTCCGTCTTGATCTCGACCCGCGGTATCTCGAGGTGCATCGCAAGGCCAGGACGCGGCCGATCACTCCAGTAGGCGCGGTCCTCCGCATCTGCTGGGGTCATCGGCGTGGCGTACACCGACCGGTCCGGCGGCGCTAGCATCGCTCCGGTGATCGGCCGGACGGTTGGCCGGGCTGCCACGGTGGATTGTGAGGCAATCGGGCGCGTGGCACTTGAGCGCGGCGTCGCCGTGGGGGCCGAGGCGTTGATCGTCGGCGTCGGCAGGGCGGTCGGCACGACACTCGTCGGGCGCGGCTGCTCGAGAGCGACTGGATTTGGCACGGTCACGCGGCTGCCGGGCAGCCACTCGAAGTAGACGCCGATGGAGTAACCGAGAAACCCGATTCCGCTGAGGACGAGTACGGCACCGAGGATGGCAGAGATGCCGATTGGGGAGCGCTTCGATGGAACGGGCAAGCGGCACCGCCTGAATGGGCTAATGTTGGCGGGGACAACCGTTCAGGGATCATACCACACCTGTTTGTGCGGTCCGGCGCACCTCTGCGCCGGACCGTCGGGCCTTCGCACCGCAGATGGCGCTTGCGCGCTCGCACTGATGCTCACACGTCGGGGTGTTTCCGTGTCGCTCTCGTGAAAAGCCTTGCCCACGGCCCGGACGCACCCTATACTCCGAGTCCGGTCACCTGCTCCGAGGATGGGGCTGCTCGCACGTATGGGCACCCGGTGAGCCGCCTCTTTGATCGCCTTGGCGAGCCTTCGCCTGACCTTGCGTCGTCGCTCCAGGCAGTGCCCGCCGGATCTGGAAGCATGATCGACGTACAGAGTTTGACCAAAGATTACGGATCGCGCCGCGCCATTAGTGGCATCTCGTTTAAGGTCGAACGAGGCGAAGTCCTCGGGTTTCTCGGCCCGAACGGTGCCGGCAAGACCACGACCATGCGGATCATCACCGGCTACATGCCACCCACCAGCGGTACGGTGACAATTGCCGGCTACGACATCTTCCGGCAGTCGCTCGAAGCGCGAAAGCGAGTCGGGTACCTGCCCGAGTCGGTGCCCCTCTACACGGATATGTCCGTGGGCGACTATCTCGACTTCATGGCGAAGATCAAGGGGATACCCCGAGCACGCCGCCGTGAGCAGATCGAGAAGGTGATGGAGCAGACGCACATCGAGGACCGCCGCCGGCAGTTGATCGGCCGTCTGTCGAAGGGGTTCCGTCAGCGCGTCGGGCTGTCCCAGGCGCTGCTGGGCGAGCCGGATGTCCTGATCCTGGACGAGCCGACCGTCGGTCTGGACCCGCGCCAGATTACTGACGTGCGCGAGCTAATCAAGGGCTTTGGGAAGGATCACGCGGTCATCCTGAGCACCCACATCCTGCCCGAAGTTCGGATGGTCTGTTCACGCGTGCTGATCGTGGATAACGGCCTCGAAGTCGCCAACGACACGGCTGAGAACCTGATGCAGCAGGTCCGTGGCACCGAGGCGCTCAACGTCACGGTGCGCGGCCCGCGCAGCCAGGTGATGGACTGCCTGCGCGGCGTGCCGAAGGTGTTGTCCGTGTCGCTGGTGATGGGCGACCACCCGGAAGGCGTGACCAGCTTCACGGTGGCCGCCGACCCTGCCGCCGACGTGCGCGAGGACATCGCACGGGCCGTTGTGAACGGCGGGTTCGGGTTGCTGCACCTCCAGATGGCCGGCGTCAGCCTGGAGGACGTGTTCCTGCGGCTTACGACGGAAGAGGATGAGGCCGCCGCTGCAGACGAGGAGGCCGCCTGATGAATACCTTTGCCATCGCTGAGCGCGAGTTGAAGGCGTTCTTCGCGTCCACCGTCGCCTGGATCATCGCCGCTGCCTTCATGATGATGTCTGGCTTCCTGTTCACGGTCATTCTGCTGAACTCGAATGAGGCGTCACTGCGCTTCCTCATCAGCAACCTGAGTGTGGTGTTTCTCTTCATTGCGCCGTTCCTGACGATGCGCCTGCTGGCTGAGGAGAACCGACTCGGGACGGTCGAACTCCTGTTGACGAACCCGGTTCGTGATATCGAAGTGGTACTCGGCAAGTTCCTGGGCGTCATGGGCTTCATCCTGGTGATGCTGGCGTTGACGCTCTACTTCCCGGCCCTGCTCTTCATCTTCGGTACGCCAGACCCCGGCCCGATCATCACCGGCTACCTCGGAGTGACGCTCCAGGCGGCAGCCTTCGCGGCCATCGGATTGGCGATCTCGTCCACCACCGAGAACCAGATTGTGGCGGCGTTCGTGGCGTTCGCCATCAACCTGATCCTCTGGCTGAGTGAGTCGATTTCCCAGTTCGTCGGCAAGCCTCTCGACGCGGTGATGAAGTACCTGAGCATCACCAGTCACTTTCAAGACTTCTCGCGCGGCGTCATCGACTCCAGCCACGTACTGTTCTTCCTAAGCGTTGTCGCCGCCTGCCTCTTTCTGACCTATCTCTCGCTCCAGACGCGCCGGTGGCGTGCCTGATCGACGCGGTGGACCGAGGAGTGTCTAGCAATGAGTGATGCCAAGCCGCCGGTCCGGCGGCGTCGAACTGTGCCTGCGCCGGCCCCGCGCAGCCGCTTCGCCATCTCGCCCGACCGCCTGAAACTCCCGCTGGCCGTCATCGGCGGCCTGCTGATCCTGGGTGGCTTGAGCTACTACATCGTCTTCCAGGGTTTCGATACGACCGCCCGCGTGATCACCGCCGCCGGCATCCTGCTGGTCGGCGTCGCCATAGCCATCGACCCCGAAGCCCTCTGGGGCAAGATGACGACGCGCAACATGCTGTACGGCGGCAACTCGCTGGCGATTGCGGCACTGTTCATCGGCATCCTGGTGCTGGTGAACGTACTCGGCACCCGTCGCCCTGAGCGCTGGGACTTGACGGCCAACAAGGCGCTCTCGCTGTCCGCAGAGACGATCCAGATCCTCGGACAGATTCCGGAGCCGGTGAAGGCCGTCGCGTTCGTCCAGTTCGAGGACACCCGCCGCACCGAGCTTGAAAACCAGCTGTACGAGATGCAGGTACGGTCCAACGGGATGCTCACCTACGAGATGGTGGATCCGCGCGAAGCTCCCGGCTACGCGCAGCAGCTTGGCGTACTGGAGTTGGGGACGACCGTCTTCGTGATGGGCGAGCGCCGGCAACAGGTCAACGGCACACGCGAGCAAGACCTCACGACCGGCCTGATCAAACTGGTGCAGCCCAACCCGCGCAAGGCGTACTTCACGACCGGCCACCAGGAGAAGCGCATCGACGGCTTCGACCAGGACAGTTACGGCCAGGTCAAGACGCTTCTTGAGTCGCGCAACTTCATCGTGGAGAACCTGAGCCTGTTCACCACCCCGGAGGTGCCGGCCGACGCCAACATGGTGGTGGTCGCTGGTGCCCGCGTGCCGTTCGCGGAGCCAGAGTTGCAGGCGCTGTCGGCGTACCTGGACCGAGGCGGCGACCTGCTGCTCATGGTTGATCCCGGCGTCGATTCAGGGCTGGCGGCGCTCGTCAGCCGCTGGGGCATCGAGCTTGGCAAGAGCTACGTGGCCGAAGGCGATCCCCGGCTGACGGCTCGCTCGCCGTTCCTGCCGGTGGTAGACAAGTTGGCAACGCACCGCGTCACCGAGAAGATCGCCGGGCTTCCGGTCGTCTTCGTTATCCCGACGTATCTGACGACGGCCCCGCAGCCGCCGGCTGGCTTCCGTGTCACGCCGCTGGCACAGACCAGCGAACGCAGTTGGGCCGAGACTGACGAATCCGCGATTCGCAACGCCCAGTCAGCAAAGTATGACGAGGGCGTGGACACGATGGGGCCGCTGACGTTGGCGGTTGCCATCGAGCAGTCGTCAGACGTGGCACCGACCGCGCCCGGCTCGCCGCCGCCGCCCGCGTCCACGGAGCCGAAGTCGCGCGTCGTGATCGTCGGCACGTCGCAGCTTGCCAGCAACGCCGCATTCCAGTTTGGCGCGCAGGTTGGCAATCCGGACCTGTTCATCAACGCTGCATCGTGGCTGGTCGGCGACGACGAATTGATCTCGATCCAGCCGCGCCAGCCAGACAATCGGACGTTGTTCCTGACGGCTGCACAGCGCAATTTCATCATGCTGTCGTCCATTGTCTTTGTGCCCGCCCTGGTGATGGCTATGGGCATCTTCGTGTGGTGGAGCCGGCGCTGACATGAACCCACGAGTCACCGTCGGGCTGCTGGCGGTCCTGTTGGCCCTCGGCGCGTACGTCTTCTTCGGGCCGACGCCGGCCATTGCGCCGACGCCGACCGGCCCCGCCGGGCAGGCTGGCCTCGGCGGCCCCATGCCGACGCCCAAGCCGGCCGACCCGGCGCTGCAACTGTGGCTGTTGGACGAGAACCAGATTCAAAGTGTGTCGGTGCAGCGCGGGAACCAGACGGCAGGCGTGCAGCGTGACGGCGAAGCGTGGGTACTCACGCCGTCAGGGCAGCCAGGCGACCGGCTGCGGGTCAACAGCGTCATCTTCCGGCTGGCGAACGTCCGGGCAACCTACAAGGTGGCGAATCCCGGCAGTGACGTTGAGTACGGGTTGACGGCACCGGCATTCGTGGCAACGATCACGTCGGCTGACGGCAGTGCCCAGACACTGACGGTCGGCACGAAAGCGCCGGCTGAGTCTGGCACCTACGCCCGCAAGGGCGGCGACCAGTCGGTGTTCCTGATCTCCAATGCGTTGGCCCAGGATCTTGAGCGACTCGTCACCGAGCCGCCGGCCCCGCCCTCGCCGACTCCCCTTGCGTCGCCGTCGCCAGCGCCGTAAATTGCGCTGTCCGGCCGTCGCGCTCGCCCGACGCGGTGTTGCGTCAGTAGCGCAGACTCGGCATACATTGTGCAACTGTCCAGTGGCTCACAGAGAGCCGTGCTGGCAGGCATGTGCAGTACTGCATGTTTGTGCCGCATCCACAATGAAGGGTTCGTGAATTCGTGCGCACAAATACCCGCCGGAGGCCACGTTCGCTGTACACTACCGGTGTCGACAGCGTGGTCGGCGAGATGCTCACCATCACGATGGAGTGAGGGAACAAGAGTGTATGCACACCGGAGTTCAACCTTGGTCGTCCACCCCGAGCTGGACCCTGCCCTGCTGGCATTCGTCAAGTGCCACATCACGTCGTTTACCAAGTGGGACGTGCTGCGCTACCTCTCCGACCAAGTTGGGGAGTGGGCTGGGTCTTCCGAACTTGCCCATAAACTGAATCGACCCACTGACAAGGTCGAAGAGGCGCTGGATGAGTTGAGCGGCGAGGGCATCGTCGAATCACTTGGCCCATCATCAGATCGGAGCTACCGCCTGTTTAGCGGGGATCCGACCACCGTTGTGATTGACCGCCTGATGGCGAACGCGACCCGCAGTCAAGATCTGAGGCGGATCGTCGTCGCCCACATCCTGCAAGGAGTCGTCGCCTAGTACACACCGCACAACAGCGCTCCCAATGCACACGCCGTCGACGCAGCACGTTCTGTGTCGGCGGCGTTTTGCGTTACGGTTCCGGCGGTGCGTCGGCGTTCGGTTGTACGTGGGTTGCTGACGAAAATCCGGAGGGTGCTGACGCCGACAACACATCTAGCGCAGCGTCGATCTCCTCGATCACGTCGGCATCCACTTCGGCGTTGCGCGCGTCCAGCAGCAGCCCTGGTGCATCGGCCCCGCCGATCTGCCCGATGGCCCAGGCCGCGTGTCCGCGTACTAGCGGCTCGGCATCGCGGAGGGCTGTTGCCAGCGCGGGCAGGTCGGCGGGACTGCCAGTATTACCTAGCGCCACGGCGGCGTTGCGGAGCAGCCCCCGCCGCTTGGTGCGCGAGATGGGCGTGCGGCGGTAACGGTCGCGGAAGGCGGCGGCGTCCAGGGCCAGGATATCGGTCAGGCGCGGGCGACCCATGTCGATGGGGCCACTGAACTCGGGCCAGCCGGGGCCACGGTCGCGCCGATTCCAGGGGCAAACAGTCTGACAGTCGTCGCAGCCGAAGAGGTGGTCGCCCATCAGCGGCCGGAGGTCGCGCGGGATCGGGCCTCGCAGCTCAATAGTCAGGTACGAGATGCAGCGGTTGGCGTCGAGGACGAACGGGGCAGGGAACGCGTCTGTCGGGCAGGCGTCCAGGCAGAGACGGCACTGACCGCAGTCGCGCACCAGCGGAGCGTCTGGTGTCAGATCCAGGGTCGTCAGGATCGCCCCGAGCAGCAGCCAGGAGCCGACCGGCGCGGTGAGCAGATTGGTGTTCTTGCCGACGAAGCCCAGGCCAGCACGGACAGCGGCGGCGCGCTCCGGCAGCGGGCTGGCATCGACGAAGATGCGGGTGCGGATGTCGGCACCTGCTGAGGCGTCGCGCACGCTGCCGGTGCCCGGAGGATCAGACCC
Source organism: Chloroflexota bacterium (assembly GCA_038318015.1). Taxonomy (GTDB): domain Bacteria; phylum Chloroflexota; class UBA6077; order UBA6077; family JACCZL01; genus JADZEM01. The sequence goes on from JBBQBU010000138.1 coordinate 9,752, forward strand.
AGGCGCGTCGAGCGCGTTGCTGCCGAGGTTGCGGACAAACGCGGCCAAGGTTTGCAGGCGGGCCTTCATCACGTCGTGGTAGTCCTGGCCGCGCGCATAGCGAGCCACCGCGCCGCGCGGCGTGCTGTTGCCGTTGTCGTCGGCTGGCGGGACCAGGTCGGCCCCGGCGTACGGTGCCCCCACGACGACAAGCGACCGCGCCCCCGGCAGCAAATCGTCGGGGTTGCAGGCGAGGGCCGTCCGTTCGGGCGACATCCAGCCCATGCCGGCCTGATACCCGTCCGCCAGCCACGACAGCATGTGCGCCTCGTCTTCGGTGAACGGTTCGGCGGTGGCGATACCGACCGGCGCAAAGCCTAGGTCGGACGCGCGGGCCTTGACGGCTGCGGCGCGGGCGTCTGCTGCTGCCCGTGATGCGTGCACGTCCGTCATGGGGTGCCTTCGGTCACATGCACGCGCATGGTGCGTGGGTGCTCCTGGTAGCCAAGAGGGGGAGAGCCGTCCCCGCTCGCCCCCTCTCGTGCAGATGTCCCGCTTTGGACAGTTACGCCTTGGCGGCTTCCTGAGCGGCAGCCATCGCCTTGTCGTAGTCCGGCTCGGACGGTAACTCCTGGACATACTCGACGTACGCGACCTTGTCGTCCTTGCCGACGACGAAGACGGCCCGCTGCAAGAACCGAAGCTCTTTGATGAGCACGCCGTAGTCGGTTGCGAACTGTTCGCTCTTGTGGGACGAGGCGACGGTGTGCCCCACGCCGTTCTCAGCTGTCCAGCGGGCCTGTCCCGGCGGCAGGTCCATGCTGACCGTGATCATGGCGATGTCGCCCAGTTGGGCCTGCGAGGCTTCCCACTTCTTCGTCTCGGTGCTGCACACCGGGGTGTCCAGCGACGGCACCGTGGCGATGATGCGGACCTTGCCAGCGGTGTCCTTAAGCGACACGTTCGACATACCCGCGCCCACGAGGTTGAAGTCCGGCGCGGAGTCGCCCGGCTTCAGCTCTGTACCGATGACGGTAAACGGGTTGCCACGAAGGCTGGCGGCGCCTGCGCGCTCGACGGCCATGGTTGTCCTCCCTCTCACGCTCTCCTGGCACTGCACGTCCCACAGCGCCGCAGGAAGTGTGAAGGCTGAACGCGGCGCTGTCAAACTGTGAGGAGTCAGGAGTCAGGAGAGACTAAACGGCCTTCTGGGCGAGTGCTGTGCTGGCGACCGTCGCAGAGCCTGCCCTGAGCGAAGCCGAATGGGCTCGGGATGACCATGCGTACTTGACGGGCTTCAACATGTGCCGCACTGCTTGTTGCTCGTTGGCGGGTCAGTCGCGGAGGCTGAGCACCGCCATGAAGGCTTCCTGCGGGATCTCGACGCTCCCCAGGCGCTTCATGCGCTTCTTGCCTTCGGCCTGCTTCTCCAGCAGCTTGCGCTTGCGGCTGATGTCGCCGCCGTAACACTTCGCCAGCACGTTCTTCCGCATCGCCTTGATCGTCTCGCGGGCAATGATCTTGCTGCCGATGGCCGCCTGCAACGGCACGTCGAACAACTGGCGCGGAATCAGCGTCCGCAGCTTCTCGACGAGCGCCCGGCCCTGGTGGTATGCCTTCTCGCTGTGCACAATCATTGACAGGGCGTCTACCGGCTCCTGGTTGACCATGATGTCCAGTTTGACCAGATCAGACGGTTTGTACTCTGAGAAGGAGTAGTCAAGCGAGGCGTAGCCCTGCGTCCGCGACTTCAACATGTCGTGGAAGTCCACGATCAGTTCGGCCAGCGGCATGTCGTAAGAGAGCAGTACCCGCTTCTCATCCAGGTACTCCATCTTCTTGTACTCGCCTCGTCGCGACTGCACCAGTTCCATCAGTGTGCCGATGTAACGGCTCGGCACGATGATGCCCAGGGACACCCACGGCTCTTCGATCCGCTGAACGTAGTTCGGTGGCGGCAACAGGGCCGGGTTATCGACAATGAGTTGCTTCCCGTCCGTCGTGAAGACGTGGTACTCGACGCTTGGGGCGGTGATGAGCAGATCAAGGTCGTACTCGCGCTCCAACCGCTCGCGGATGATCTCCATGTGGAGCATCCCGAGGAAGCCGCAGCGGTAGCCAAAGCCGAGCGCCACGGAGCTTTCTGCCTCGTAGAGCAGCGACGCGTCGTTCAGTCGGAGCTTCTCCAGAGCTTCGCGCAGCAGTACATAC
>JBBQBU010000139.1:0-11921 GCA_038318015.1 Chloroflexota bacterium
GTCAACGCGCTATCTCGCGGCGCTGGCCGAGATTGAAGCAGCAGCTCCGGTGGCGGCGGCCGGCGAGACGCTGCTGCACTTCGACACCCGCGCCGACAACGTGCTACTCACGCCGGAGCGCGTCTATCTCGTGGACTGGCCGCACGCGCGGCTCGGGCAGGCCTGGGTGGACCTCGTGTTCTTTGCCCCGAGTGTGGCGATGCAAGGCGGCCCCCCGCCGGCCGAGTTGTTGCGTCGATACGCCCCAGCCGCCGGTGCGGACCCGGCCGGCATCTCGGCGGTCATCGCGGCAGTCGCCGGCTTCTTCACCTACCAGTCATTGTTGCCGCCCCCGCCGGGCCTGCCGACTTTACGAGCGTTCCAGGCCGCGCAGGGCGAGGTGGCCCGCTTGTGGCTCGCGGAGCGGACCGGCTGGCGCTGACGACGGGGCGTCGGTCAGCCCGCCTCGACCAGCGCCACAAGCTTCCCCGGCGACATCTGCCAGCCATACTCATTGTCGTCGGGCGACACGCCAGCCGGCACGCCCTCGTGCGCGGCCACGATCTCGGTGCCGCCGTCCGCATCCGTGAGCGTGAACGTGACGGTCATCTCGCCTTGCATGACCGGATTGTCTGTCTCGAACTCCATGACCTCGACCACCTGCTGATCCGGCACCAGCGTCACGAAATGGCCGTGGTACGTGTCGGTGTGGGCGGTCGTCTTGCCGGTGCCGGTCGACGCCTCGTAGGTCAGCGAGATGCGGAACCGCCGCCCTCGCGAGCGTCGAAGCCGTGCACGTGGCTTGTCATGCCGGTTGGCACCATCCAGACCTGGACGAAGCGCGCATCAATCAGGGCGCGATACACGGCGGAGTGGGGTGCGTTGACGCGCTGCGAAATGTGGGCCGTACTCATGCTGTGACGGTAGCACGGGCCGAGCCGCGCATCCACTGGAGCGTATGCCGGGACAGTGGTTCCCCTCTCCCGCTACCTCCCTTGTCATCGTCAGCCCACTCGCTGGGGGGTGAGGGGAGAAGGTGCGGGACGCTTACTCGTCGGTGGGCTGCTGCACAACGCAGAATTCGTTGCCGTCAGGGTGCAGCAGCACCTCGCCGCTGGGCGTGTCGCGGCGCTCGGTGTACCCGGTGGCCGCCGACCAGAAGTCGGCGAGCCTGCCGGGATCACTACTCATGAAGGTGACGTTTCGCAGCGTCACGGGCATCGTGCAGACTCAGGCCGGCGTCAGGGCGGCCGCCTGCTCGGCCACCAGCGTACGCACCCGGTCGGCCAGCTCCGCCAGCGGCACCAACTCCACCGCGCCGCCCGCCCGCAGCTTCCACTCGACCGACAGCGCCGCCAGCCCCTTCCGACCAATGCCGATCCGCAACGGCATCCCCAGCAAGTCGGCGTCCTTGAACTTCACGCCAGCGCGGGCGTCGCGGTCGTCGTAGAGCACGTCAAGGCCCGCCGCCGCCAGGATGCCGACGACCTCCTCCGCGAACTCTGCGAGCGCCGGCTCACCCCCGAGCGTCAGCACGTGCGCCTGGTACGGCGCGATGCTGAACGGCCAGATGATGCCGTCGTCGTCGTGATGCAACTCAATCGCCGCCGCCATTACCCGCCCGATGCCGATGCCGTAGCTGCCCATGTAGATCGGGACATCGGTGCCCTCGGCGGTCAGCACCGTCGCTTCGAGCGGCACCGAATACTTGGTGCCCAGCTTGAAGATGTGCCCCAGTTCTAGCGCCTTGAAGATGTCCAGCGTGCCGTCGCAGCGCGGACAGCCTTCGCCCTCCTGCACCATCCGCAGGTCGGCCGCCCGTGCGCCGTTCGCCAGGATGTCGCGCGGCACGTCCACGCCGCGCCAGTGGAAGCCGTCGTCGTTCGCGCCCGTCACCATGTCCGTTGCGCTGGACACAACATGGTCCACCAGCACGGTCGCCTTGCTGAAGTCGACCGCTCCGAGCGACCCCGGACGCGCCCCCATCAGCGGCACGATCTCCTCCGGCTGAGCGGGGCGCACGACACTGGCTCCGACCGTCGTTTGCAGCTTCGCCTCGTTCAGAGCGTGGTCGCCGCGCACGACCGCCACCACCGGCGCGCCATCTGCGACGTAGATCAGCGTTTTGAGCTGACGGTCAGCAGCCACGCCGTACGGCGGCTGCGACAGCGCCTCAATGGTGACGACACCGGGCGTCGGGAACTTCTCGAGTACACTTTCTCCCCCTCTCCCGCTTGTGGGAGAGGGGGCCGGGGGGTGAGGGCCGCTTGCCTGAGCAGCCGCCGGGGGGTGGGGGGCCAGCCGCGAGGTCGCCGTCTCGACGTTCGCCGCGTACCCGCACGACTCGCAAGCGGCCACAAGGTCTTCGCCGGCGTCGGTGCGCGCCATGAACTCGGCCGACCCGCTGCCGCCCATCGCCCCCGAGTGCGCCTGCACCATCACGGTCTTCAGGCCGCAGCGGTGAAAGATGCGCTCATATGCGCCGCGCTGCGCCTCGTACCCCGCGTCCAACCCGGCCGCGTCGATGTCGAACGTGTACGCGTCTTTCATCGCGAACTCGCGCACGCGCAACAGGCCAGATTTTGGGCGCGGCTCGTCGCGGAACTTGGTCTGAATCTGGTACCAGACTTGTGGCAAGTCGCGGTAGCTGCGTAGCTCATCGCGCGCCACCAGCGTGAAGATCTCTTCGTGGGTCATGCCCAGGCCGTACTCGCTGCCCCGCCGGTCCTTCAGGCGGAACATCTCGTCGCCCATCACGTCCCATCGGCCGCTCTGCTTCCAGATCTCGGCGGGGTGCAGCGCCGGCAGCCGGAACTCCAGGCCGCCAATGGCGTCCATCTCCTCGCGGACGATAGCTTCGACCTTCGCCAGGCTCCGCATCGCCAGCGGCAGGTAACTGTAGATGCCCGCCGCCAGTTGTCGAACGAACCCGCCGCGCACCAGCAGCTTATGCGAGACAGCGACGGCGTCCACCGGCGCGTCCTTGAGCGTGGGCACAAAGGCGCGACTCCAGCGCGTCACTGTCATTAGCGGCCCCTCTCCATCATCAGAATGCTGGTGAAGCGTACTCGCTCCGGGCATGTTGTGGCAGACTAGCCGTCGCAGGTGCGCGGCCAATGCTGCCGGCGACGCCTGACACACGGAGGTAGACGGTGGGAGACGGTGGCGCTGGAAGCGATGACCGCACGCGCCTGCACGAGATCGTCGATGCGCTGCCCGACGACGAGTTGAGCGTCGCGCGGCAGTTGCTCGAGCTGCTGGCGAAGGGCCGCGCCCGGCCGATGGCCGGCAGCGACGTGTACGTCAATCCTGCAGAGATGGGTGCGGACGACGATGACGACCAGGAGGACGACGCCGACGAGCGCGGCAGTCCTGTTCCGTCACCCGAGACCATCACGAAGCTGGCGCAGCTTTCAGACGACGAACTGTTGCGCCTCGACGATCTCCTGGAGTCAGACCCGGCCACTGCAAAAACGTTCTGGCGCGAGCGCTTCGGCGAGGAGCTTGAGGACGACAGCCTGACCAGCCTCTGACCTCACCAGGCCAAGTGTGACGACCCGACCGACAACCGCGCCGGTAGCGCACCACAGTGTTGCGCCGACCTAGCGTTCCCCTGTCAGGCTGGCCGTGCCGGCTTGCCCCAATCCAGCCTGCCACTCCCAAGGTCATCCTGAGCGCAGCGAAGGATCTCACATACCTGCGCGGCTGATTTGGGAGATCCTTCGCGACGCTCGCCAGCTCGCTGCTCAGGATGACATTAATCCAGGATGGCACACAGTCCAGGATGGCACACAGTCCACGATCACATGTGGATCTTGATGCGGGTGCCCTCAGGTGCCCAATCGAACAGCTCTTTCGCGTTCTCGTCAGTCAGGCCCACGCAGCCGTTACTTGAAGGCGTCCCGAAGCCGCCGCGCCAGTAGACCCCGTGGATGGTGTAGTCGCCCATGAAGGCCAACACCCACTTCACGTCAGGGATGTCATACTGGAAGCCGTCCACCCGCGTGCCACGGAAGCGCGCCGTCGGCATCTTGTACTCGACGTTGAACTCGCCCAGCGGCGTGTCCGCACCGGGGACGCCCGTGCCGACCGGGAACGTCTTGACGACCTTCCCCTTCTCGTACAGCGTCATCCGCTGCTGCGAGATGCTTACGTCAATCAGTTTGTCGGATTCGGTCTTCAGTTCCAGGATGGCCGCGTTCTCGAAATAGCTGCCGCTCACCGACCGCGCCCCGTCCGGCCCCGGCTTGATGGTGATGGCGATGTCCGTGTCGTACGGCAGCGTGCCGGTCGGTGCGAACTGCACGGTCTGGTCATCTTGCCAGACCCACCGCCCCGGCACCGCCGGCTGGATGGAGAGCGCCGCCTGTGCCACCTTGCGGTCACGGATCGGCTGTGCGAACGTGATGCCGGGCTTCGTCTGCACCGAGACGCGCTTGCCTTCCGGCTCCGGATTCCAGCTTTCCACCATCAGGCGCTCGGGGGTCTCAAAGGTCAGCGAGGGCACTTCCCAAAGCGGCGCGCCGTCCTTCGCAAACGCCTCCGCCGCCGTCAACGTGTACGTCTCGCCCTGCTTCAACTGTGAGAGCGCCACCGTCACCAGGGACGGGTCGCGCTTGTCCACGTCCCACTGGGCCACGGCTTCCGGCTCAAGCGTCAGCTTCACGCGGTCCATCGGGACGCTCCACTTGAGCGTCAGCGGCTTGCCGACCTCGACCGTGCGCGGCTCGGACGCTTCCAGCAGCTGCGGACGCGGCGGTGCGATCACGGTGTACTCGGCCGGGCGGTTCAGCGCGATGCCGTTCTTGCCGCGCGCCGCAGTCACCTTCACCTTATAGGTCTGGCCGTCCTCCGGGTCTTCCAGCGCCACCGTGGATACCTGCGGATTCGCCGGGTCGATAGCCGCCTTGAACGGCGTCTCCGGCACGATGGCGTAGCTGGCGCTGGCAATCGGCGCGTCCCAGGTGATCTGCAGCGGCTGGCCCCACTTCAGTTTGGCGGGCGCGGTCAGCGGGCGCGGCACGGGCGAGCGCACGGTGCCGAACCGGGCCTCACGTTCCACGGGCACCGCTTCCGGCAGCGGCAGGCCCGCCGCCATCGCCGAAGAGCGCACCACCAGCCGATAGCTTGCGTCCGGGTTCAACGCCGGCACCGCCGGGTCAGCGGACACAGCCTTCAGCATGTATTCAGAGCCGTCCGGCCAGGCTGATTGGCGCAGCAGGGTCGCCTGCACCGCCAGCGTCCGTTCGATGCCGGGACGGCCGTCCGCGCCGATGGGCGTCTCGTAGAGGGCCACCTGCTCAAGACGGCTGTTCCAGCCCCCGAGGTTCACCCGCATCTCGCTGTTCAGCGGCAGATCAGTCGCACCGTTCGGGCCGGTAGGCAATTCAATCGAGACGGTTGGCGGTGACGCAGCCAGCGTGCTGGCGACGCCCGCCAGCGCCATGCCACCCACGGCAACCATCCCCAGGGCCACCGTCAGCAGGATGACCACGGCTCGTAGCGCACCGGACGATGCCTCAGCGCCCGTTCCCGCGCGCATCGATGTCCCGATCATGGCTCACCCACCGTACGACTGCCCGCCGTGCTCGTGCCCATCCTGATGCTCTCTTCCTCGTCCAGTTCCCGCCTACGGTTGGCCTGCACCGCTACTTCACGTTCAGTGTAACGATCTTCCGTTGAGTTGGCTGCGCGCGAGCCAGTCTAGCAGGCCAAACGGTATCGTGGCACCATCATTCTGGCAAGTTTCGCGCCAGCACAGCACGGGCCAGTGTCTGACGTGAACGACGGCCTGCCCGACAGAGACGACGCCCGCTCCGATTCCGTTCCCAACAATCGAGGAACTGGTCGGGGCGGGCGTGTGGGCCGGTGCCAGTGCACCGGCCGCCAGATCAGGAACGCGCGCACGATGCGCGAAGGTCAGGCGTAGGGGCTGCCCGAAGCTGCGACCGGGGCTGCGCCGCGCAGGTCTGCAACGGCCTTGCGTGCGCCAGCGCCCACGAAGCCGCCGTCCGAGCCGAGCGGGCACAGGTTGAAGCCCTGCTTGTACCGGCGAATCACTTCCTCCGGTCCGGTGGTGTGAATGCCGGCCATCAGGCCGTGCTTCTTCGCCGTGTCCACGATCTTCTGCACCGCTTCGATATGCTGCGGGGCGTCGTGGTCCAGCTTCGGCTCTAGGCCCATCGTGATCGCAAGATCAGAAGGGCCGATGTAGAAGCCGTCAACGCCCGGCGTGGTCGCGATCTCTTCCAGATTCTCGATGGCCTGGGTCGTCTCGATCATGACGAAGCACAGGATCTCGCTGTTGGCGTGCGCGAAGTAGTCCGCTCCAGCATAGTGCCGCGCGCGGTTCGCCCCGTTCGAGCGGTACCCCATCGGGAAGTACTTCGTCGCGCCAGCCGCCTTCTCAGCCTCGGCTCGGGAGTTCACCATCGGCACGATGACGCCGTATGCGCCCGCGTCGATGACATACTGAATGTAGATCGGGTCGTTCCAGGGCACGCGCACGAGCGGCGTCACGTCGGTGGTGCTGATCGTCTGGAGGGCGATCACCGCGCGGTCAGGGCCGATGCCCATGCCGTGCTGCATGTCGAGTACCAGGGCGTCGAAGCCCGAGTTCGCCATCGTCTCGACCATGAACGTATCAGGGGTGCCCATCCAGCCAACGGCCAGCGGCTTCTTTTCCTGCCAGAACTGTTTCACCTTGTTCATGCGCATAGGTCGCATCCTCCTTCGGGCTACGCGCGGCCCGGTCCCTGCCCAGCAACGTGCAGCCCTCCAGTGTAGCGCAGCGCCGCATCACGCGTGGCGCGACGCCGCCTGCTCGGTGCACGCCGCCCGGTGAGGTGCAATTGGCACGTCGCGTGCATCTACGGCACGGCAGAGATTCCCCCGCTGCTGCCCCCTGGCCACGTTATCTGCCGAGGCGCGCACGCAGCACGGAGACGAGCATGCCAAGCAAGCAGCGCAGCGCGGCCCGCACCTCCACATCAACCAAGAAGGGCCGGTCGCAGGCGAAAAGCCCGGCTGAGACAACGGCACCGGCCGCCCAGCAGCAGCCCGCCGCCACGATCCCCGACCCGACCGAGGCGCTGGCACAGAAGGCCAGCGAGGCCGCCCAGTTGCGCGACTTCATCGACCGTACGACGTTCTCCGGCGACCAGCGCGAGGCTGGCGGCGAACTGAGCGCCATCGACCAGCACCCCGCCGACACGGCCGACCAGACCATCCAGCGCGAGATCGACTACACCATCAAGGGCATCGTTGAGGATGAGGCGCAGCAGGTGGAGGCGGCCATGCGCCGGCAGGCCGAAGGGCGCTACGGCACCTGCGAGGCGTGCGGCCAGGAGATCGATCCCGACCGGCTTGCCGTCCGGCCGCAGGCAACGCTCTGCATCACCTGTCAGCGGGAACGCGAAGAAGGCCCGCGCAGCCGTTGACAGCGCCGTTCATACACGCCGGGGCGGGACTGGATCGGCGTAGGTCGCCCCTGGTGCGGGCAACGGTCAGTGGCTCAGCGGGGCGTCGGCCTGGGCGCGCACGGTGTTGTGGTAGGACCGGATGTGCCGCTCCAGCGCCGCCAGGTCGAGCGCGGCGGCCTGGAGCAGGTCGCGCAGGTCCGGGGCGAACGAGGTCCGATCTAGCAGCAGTTCCATGACGCCAACGGGCAGCGTGAGATCGTTGTTGAGCCGGTGTGCAAGGTCCCGACCATCGCACGCGCTCTGTTCGAGTTGCGCGCGCAGGGCCGCTTCACGACGCCGGCCGCCCCGCACGTCCCGCGCCGCGCCAAGCAACGCCCCGGCGACCTGCAACAAATCGTCCTGCTCAGGTGCGGGATCGGCGGGGCCGGCTCCGCGCCCAAACAGTACGAGTGCAGCGTTGTCTCGATCATGTCCGGTGAGCGACACCGTGCTCGCGGTGTGCAATCCCGCAGCAGCCGTGCGCGCCTGAAGGACCGCGTCCGTCAAATCGTCAGCGCCGTAGACCCCAGCAGACAGCAAGGCGGCGGCCCCATCCGTACCCTCGGGGGCCACCGCCGCAAGCTGCATGGTGCCCGTCGCGTCACGCACGAGCAACGCCAGCACCCCGCCGGCACCGAAGCTCAGCGTCCGGGCCACAAGGTCAAGCAGCAGCCCGTCGCCGGCGTCGTCTGGAGCCAATGCCAGCGCATCCGACAACTGACGAAATTGGGCTGCCAGTGTCGTGTCTCTGCGGATGTGCGAGGAGTCGGGCATCGGGACCACTCTCAGTTGCGAGATACTCTCAGTATGGCGATCCTGGATCGCATGGTACCACGCAGGTGAAACGTTCGACGCGCGCTTTTGGACCTACCCATTGCCTCCCGTGTGTCCGTGTCACCCGAAACGCGCACGCCACCGTTGTACGGAGGAGAGATGGGTCACACGAGCATCCGGCTACACTCGCCCGCGCGGCAGCGGGATGATCGCCAGTTGCGGCGAGACCAGGAAAGACAACGTCCGTGAGTGAGCCGGCATTCCCGTATCAAGCCTGCATGTGGCTGCTGCCCGAAGCGCTGCTGATCCTCGACGTGCCAAATGGTCGTTTCGTGATGGCGAACGCGGCCGCTGAACGACTGCTCGGCTACAGCCAACAAGAGTTAGCGCAGTTGTCGCCGGCCGACCTCCTGTCCACGGCAGAAGGTGGTCGCCTGAAACTGGCGTATGAGCAGATGGTCGTCGGCACGGCTTCCCGCCGCGAATGGATAGCCCGTCCGAAGACCGGGCCGGCCATGCCGGTCGGCGTGACATCGGTACCCGTCACCATCGACGGCCGGACGCATATCCTGATCCTGGCGCACGACCGGTCGGCTGACGATCCGGCCACCCAACAACGGCTGCTGCTGGCGTTGGCTGGCGAGCGCCTGGCGCTGTCGCTGGAGTACGACGAGACGCTACACGCGATCGTGCAACTCGTCGTGCCGCGCCTGGCCGACGCCTGCTGGATCGAGATGCTTGACCCGAACAGCGAACAGCAACAACGGGTCTACGGCACCGCCGCCGATGCGCCCGGCGCGGATGTGGCCGTAACCATGCTGCCGCCCGCCCACGCCACGCCTGCCGCTGATCGCACCGCCAGCGCAGCTACCGCCGAGGCGCTCTTTCGCCGCGGGCTGCCGCCAGAGGCGTTCGAGCGACTGCCGTTGGTGGCGCATGGGCGCGACCTGGGTACGCTGACGATGCGGCGCAATCCGCCACGCCAGTGGACGCCCGAGGCCCGCTCTGTGGCGACAGCCCTGGCGCGGCGAGCGGCGCAGGCCATTGACAGCGCCCTGTTGTGGCGCACTGCCCAGCGCGAACTGGCACGGCGAGCGGCGATTCTCCGGATCACGCGCGTCCTGGCCGAAAGCGACCCCGGCAGCGACCGCATGATGGAAGTCTTGCTGCACGAGGCATTGGCGATGGTCGGTGGCGATGTCGGCGGCATCGCCCTCTGGGATGCTCCGAGCAGCACGCTCATCCAGGTCTTCAGCAACTCCGGCCGCTCGAACGGGCTGTCGGTGAGCCTGGACAACAGCCTGAGTGGCCAAGCGGCCCTGGCACGCCAGCCGGTGGTCTCCAATGACTACCAGCACGATTTCGGGCGTGGTACCCCGGCCGGGCGCTACGGTGCACGCGTTGGCATTGCCGCGCCACTGCTCCACGAAGGACGGTTGATCGGCGTCCTGTCGGTCGGGTCACGATCAGCCGACGTGCGCTTCGGGGCGGACGAGGTCGAGGCCGTCGAGCTATTGGCGGGCATCGCGGCGTCCATGCTGGGGACGCTGGAACGCTCCCAGTTGCAGGCCGTCACCCTGGCCGCGCGGGAGCTTGCCCATCGCCTCAACAACGACCTTGCATTGGCGGTCGGGGTCATCGACCTGCTGCGCGACGAGCCGAGCCTGAGCGCAGACATGCGGGCCATGGTGCGGGAGGCAGCCGACGGCCTGGAGCGCGTTGGCGACCAGCTAACGCAGTTGCAGCGCCTCACGCGGTTTCAGACGCGCGAGACGCCCGTCGGGCCGGCGCTGGACCTTGACCGCTCAACACGCACGAACCCGGATCCGGCCGCGCCCGACCAGGGCTGACGAGGCAGGGTGCCGTCACGTCAGCGCGGCGACAGCCCCGGCACCGTCCCGCTCCGGCTCGCCGCTCCGGCTCGCCGCTCCGTCAGGACGTCGTAGCGTCACCGGGCGGGCAACGCCGCTTTGCGTGGTCGCGCATTGAATTGACCACTGAAAAGGTGCTACACACCCCCGTGGGACCGGTCATCGCAGACCGGGCCTGTGGAGGGGAACCATGGCGACAGACCCGGTTGCTACAACGCTGGGGAGCGTCACGCGACGGCGGTTCTTGCAGCGCGGTGCGCTCGGGCTGGCCGGCACGCTCGGGGTAGGGTTGCTGGCGGCCTGCGCGCCGGCGGCACCGCCCGCCGCCAAGCCAGCCGAGACGAAGCCCGCCGCGCCGGCTGCAATAACTGCCCCGGCTGCCGCCGCCAAGCCGGCCGAAGCCAAGCCCGCCGAAGCCGCCAAGCCCGCAGCACCGGCTGCGCCGGCCGCCACGACGGCCCCGGCTGCTGCCGCCAAGCCCGCCGAGGCCAAGCCGGCTGCGAAGGCCGAAGAGCCGAAGCTCGGCCGGCAGTTGATCGGCAAGCTGGAGGGGCCGGAAGTCCTGGCCGAGGCGAAGCGCCCGGCGAAGATCGCTGAAGCGCCGATGCTGGCCGAACTGGTGAAGTCAGGCAAGCTGCCGGCCCTCGAACAACGGCTGCCCGACGAGCCGATGGTCATCAAGCCGCTGACCGAGATCGGCAAGTACGGCGGGACGTGGCGACGCGGGTTCACTGGCCCGGCCGACGGCGAGAACGGCAACCGGATCGTCTCGACCGACAAAGTGGTGTTCTGGGACTTCACCGGCACCAAACTGAAGCCGGCCGTCGCGCAGTCCTGGGAGATCGGCGACGGCGGCAAGACGTTCACCTTCAAGCTGCGGAAGGGCCACCGCTGGTCAGACGGCCAGCCCTTCACCGCCGACGACTTCATGTTCTGGTACGAGGACGTGTACCAGAACAAGGAACTGGTGCCGACGCCATCGGCCGAGTTCTCCATCAACGGCAAGCTCGGCACCATGGAGAAAGTGGACGCCGCCACCGTCAGGTTCACGTTCCCGGAACGGTATCCACTCTTTCTGGACGTGCTGGGCGGCGGCAACACGTTCCTCGGGGCCAGCCAGGCCACACGCGGCGACAACATGGGCGGGGTCTTCTCGCCGGCCCACTACCTGAAGCAGTTTCACCCAAAGTACACGCCGAAAGAGAAGATCGACGAGGCAGTCAAGGCGGCCGGCTTCGACAACTGGGTGAACCTGTTCAAGAACAAGATCAACTGGCGGCTAAACATTGACCTGCCGGTGCTCACCCCCTGGCGCACCACCACCCCGATCAACACGCCGCTCTGGACGCTGGAGCGCAACCCGTACTACTACGCCGTGGATACGGAGGGAAACCAGCTTCCGTACATCGACAAGATCCAGATGACGCTTGCCGAGAACCTCGAAGTGCTCAATCTGCGGGCCATCGCCGGCGAGTACGACTGGCAAGAGCGCCACACCGACCTGGGCAAGCTGGCGCTGTTCATCGAGAACCAGCAGAAGGGCAACTACAAGCTGCGCCTGGACCCCGCCTACAACGGGTCGGACGCGGCGTTCCACTTCAACCAGAGCTATGCGGCCGATCCAGAGATTGCGAAGTGGCTGAAGAGCCGCGACTTCCGACATGCGCTGGCGCTGGGCATCGACCGAGACCAGTTGAACGAGGTGTTCTGGCTGGGCGTGGGCACCCCCGGCTCAACCGTGCCGGACGATGCGTCGCCGTACAACCCCGGCAAAGAGTACCGAACCCGCTGGGCCACGATGGACGTGAAGCAGGCAAACGAGACGCTCGACAAGATC
>JBBQBU010000140.1:0-11909 GCA_038318015.1 Chloroflexota bacterium
TGGGCGGTGCTGAGAATCAAGATCAATCGGGGACGGGTCCTCTTCATGCCTGTTGACGCCAAATCGATGAAGTTTCGGGCGGATCGCTGCTCTCGGGACGCCGTCGTCTGCCCAGAAATCACGATTCGACGCTAGTAGACAAAAGGTTATGCGATAGCCCTGCTCCTCCCCTGCCTCTACTTGACAAAAGGTTATGCGATAGCCCTGGGACCCCTGGCCCCCCCCCTCCCCCGTGGGAACTTCGGTGGGATTGGGTCTCAGGATGACATCAGGCGCATCGGGAAGACGGACCACGCAGGTGTCGGGATTTGGAAGACCGTCGAGGACGCAGATGCCGCTTCAGGGGATACCGCAGTGACCGAGACGCCGGCTCTCAAATCCGATGCCGACACGCCGTAGCGCTCGCTCCGGCCGCCGGCAGCCTGACTCACTGCCAGCGCGGGCAGCGCCCACCGTAGAAGCCCGCATCATCAGGTGCGGGCTTCCGGGTATCGTCTCACGCCGCAACGACGCGCCGCCATGCGCCAGATGGCGACCGGCGCATCCTGGAATGCCGCCACGTCGCTCGTGGAGCCACGTACACAGGCGCGACGGCCGACAGGCCAGTAATCCCCGGACTAATCCCCGGACGCCGGGCCACATGAGGCGCTATAGAAGCGTTGTGGGCGCGTGCGCTGCGTCAGCGGCGGAACGTGTGACGTTGCAGCGCAAGACGACAATGAGAAGCCCCACTCCCTCCTGGTCACACCCACCGCATTGGTCCCCCAACTGGTCCCCCAATGGCGAACGAAAAGCACCGCAATCTGTCGGTCGCTAATGGAAGATGAGCGCACGCTACCAGCACGCTACCAGATGGAGCGAGACGAGGAAGGATGATGCCAGACGACCCTACGCAGCCTTCTAATCCGCAGGTTGGGCGTTCGAGTCGCCCCGGGGTACCACCGCTGACCGCCGATGGCTGCTGGCAAAGCCGTCAGGTGTTCGCAACGCAACTTGACGTGGGCGTCACGACCTCGCGCGGGTACACTGTGTTTGCGAGGCTGGCGTCTGGCGCTGCCTGCGTCGCGCGCGTGCGCATCACGTACATGGAAGGCACCAATGCACCGTCTCATCAGCGTGCGGCTTCTGGCAGGCTTCGCCCTGCTGCTTGGCCTGACGGCCGCCCCAGCGATGCCCGGGTGGGCGCAGCAAGAGGGCAACTCGTGCGATGTCGAGGGCGAGAATAAGAACTGTCCGAACGGGAATCTGGCGAATGCCAACCTTGCCGGCGCGGACCTGGCAAGCGCCAATCTGAGCGGGACCGACCTGCGCGGTGCTAACTTACAGGGCGCTATTCTGACCGACGCCAACCTGCAGGGGGCTAACCTCCAGGACGTTGACCTGAGCAGCGCCACGCTGACACGCGCCAACCTGTCCAACGCCGTCCTGATCCGCACCAACCTGTACGACGCCGACATCAGCGAAGTCGCGTTTGAAGGTGCGAAGTTCCAGGGCACCATCTGCTCGGACGGCCATGTCACGGACGGGCCACCCTGCTAAACGGCGATCTCAGGATGCCAGCCGGCCTATTCACCTGACGCGCGGGCCGGCCGACTCTCTGCATGCGCCAGCAGACTGACCCCAACAAACGACACCGTGGCAAACAGCCGTGACCAGAGTCCACCGCTGCTACGTGCGATCCGAGACGGGTTGGCCTGCCCAGCGCTCGTAGAGCGTCACCATCGCCGAATCGTCGCGCCGGCCCAGCCCCTCGGCCGCGCCCGTCAGATACAGTTGTTCGGCGGCGGCAGCCAGCGGCGTCGGTAACTTGTGCGCCTTCGCCGCCGCAACCACCAGACCCATATCCTTCACGAAGATGTTCACGGCGCTGCGGACCGGCTCGAATTCCGCGTCAAGCATGCGCGCGCCACGGTCATTCAGCATAAACGAGCCGGCCGCCCCGTGCCGCACCACGTCCCAGGTTGCGCGCGGGTCCAGGCCAAGCGCCGCCGCCAGCCCGAGCGCCTCGGCCGCCGCCGCGATGTGCACGCCGGCCAGCAGTTGGTTCACCAACTTCAGCGCCTGACCGTCGCCAACTGATTCCCCGACGTACGCTACCGTACTCCCGAGCAGATCCAGGATCGGCTGGACGGCCTCAAACGTCGCGCGTGGACCGCCCACCATGACCACCAGATCGCCACGCTCGGCGCGGGCCACGCCGCCGCTCATTGGCGCATCGAGCAGGCCGACGCCAGTCGCAGCGAGGCGGTCAGCCAGTTGGCGCACAGCCTCCAGGCCAATGGTGCTCATTACGACGACGGTTGCGCCGGGCGAGAGTGCCTCGGCTGCACCGTCCGCGCCAAACATCGCGGCCAGCGCCTGTTCCGGTGTCGCCACGATGATGAACACAAGTTCTGCCCCGGCGCACGCTTGCGCTGCCGTCAGCGCCGGCCTGCCGCCGGCCGCAGCGAGCGCACCACGCGCCGCAGGCATCGGATCGTACCCCGTCACGTCGTACGCCGCGCCAAGCAGCCGGCGTGCCATAGGCAGCCCCATCGCGCCGAGACCCAGCCACCCAACCCGCGCCATCTCGTCATCCTCCGCCGAGTGTCACCCACCGCCACTAGTGTAAAGGCTCACGGCCGGTGCGTAGGTTGTCGGACCGTGCTTTGTCATCAGACCGACCAGAGACGAGGTTGCTTCTGGCGTCGCCCCGTACGAGAAAGGGACGCGCTCGCCATACATCTTGCGGCCGCTGCAGACGCTCCACTTTTCGGATAGCGACGGCTTCTCGCTCCGACCGTTCGTGTACGGCACGGCCATAGAGCGCGACCTTGCAACGATGTCCCGCAACTTCGTGGACGACCCGAGCACGCGCTACTGCGTGCGGCTGTTCGTGGTTGGCGACCCCTACAGTCTCCTCGATCTGATCGACACGAACGTGCACCTGTTTGGGGTTGACTCTGGCGGCACCATCTACCTGATGGGCACCGACGACCTCGGGCGAGATGTCTTCTCGCGCATCCTCTATGGCGGCGCGATCTCACTGTCGGTCGGGCTGGTTGGTGTAATCCTGAGCTTCGTGGTCGGCGTGCTGCTCGGCGACGCCTCGGGCTACTACGGCGGCGCGGTGGACACCCTGATCCAGCGCATTGTCGAGTTCTTGATCTCGATGCCGACGATTCCACTCTGGATGGGCCTCATCGCGGCCGTGCCCACCGGCTGGGATCCTGTGAAGACGTACTTCACCATCACGCTGATCCTGGCGCTCACGAGCTGGCCGGGCCTTGCCCTGATCGTCCACATGATGCTGGCCGTGCCGGGGATGATCCTGGCCGAGACGTCGCTGAGTTTCCTGGGCCTCAGACTACGAGCACCGGTCGTGAGCTGGGGCACCATGCTCCAGGCGGCGCAGAACGCAGGGGCCACCAACTCGTACCCGTGGCTGATGTGGGCCGCCGCGTTCGTCGTGGCCACGATCATGGCATTCAACTTCATGGGCCACGGCTTGCGCGATGCCACCGACACGTACAAGGTCTGATGGCGATGGTCAACGACGCCCGCAACATGACCCAGACTGACCATCAGACTCCGCTGGACAACCGCCTGATCGAACTGAAGAACGTCAAGACCCACTTCTTCCTGCGAGAGGGGACGGTGCGGGCGCTGGACAGCGTGAGCTTCGATATCGGACTGGGCGAGGCGCTCGGCGTGGTCGGGGAGAGCGGCTGCGGCAAGAGCGTGACTGCCAAGGCGATTCTACGGATCGTTCCCGAGCCGGGCAAGATCATCGACGGCGAGAACACGCTGTACCGCCACCACGGCGCGAACGGCCGCCCGGCCGGCACCGACGCGATCAACCTGACAGAGATGGATGCGCGCGGGCCGGCTATCCGCGCCATTCGCGGCGCTGAGATCGCGATGATCTTTCAGGAGCCGATGACCTCGTTCAGGCCGGTCCACACCATCGGCTTTCAGATCATGGAAGCGATCATCTTGCATCAGCACGTCAAGAAGAAGCAGGCGCGCGAGCGGGCCATCGAGATTCTCGCGCGAGTGGGCAGTCCGCGGCCAGCCCAGGCCGTGGATTCATACCTCCACCAGTTGAGTGGCAGCCAGCGCCAGCGCGCGATGATCACGATGACGCTTTCCTGCAACCCCAGCCTCTTGATGGCCGACGAGCCGACCACGGCGCTGGACGTGACGACGCAGGCCCAGATTCTTGACCTGCTGCGCCACCTCCAAGAAGAGTCGGGCATGGCGATCATGTTCATCAGCCACAACCTGAGCGTGGTGGAGTACATCGCACACCGCGTCGGCGTGATGTACGTCGGGCAGTTGGTAGAGCTGGCCGACACGAACGAGTTGTTCGGCCGGCTGCTGCACCCGTACACCGGGGCACTGATGTCGGCAGTCCCGAAGCCTGACCGGCGTATGCAGAAGGTCCGCATCGTCCTGGAAGGGGAGGTTGCGGACCCGTCTAATCCGGCCACCGGCTGCTATTTTCGCCCGCGATGCTCGTACGCCGTGGACCGTTGCAAGATCGAACGTCCGGTCTTCCGCGACTTCGACACGCCAGATGGCGGGCAGCACTTCGTCAGTTGCCACCGACCCGAGGAACTGACGTGGCGCGGCGTTGGCGCGCCGGGGGTGCCGCTGCCGGTGCTGTCGTAAGGGCTTTGAAGAAACGAGGCGATGATCCTGCCGCTGGACCTGGATGGAACGGGACGCACGGAACGAATCACATGGATGCAAGTGTGCGTCGTGCCATGGGGTACACTAGCGCGACGCACAGTCAGTGAAGGCCGACGCGAACACTGCGGTCGCTGATGCGTCGGACGGAGCACGTGACGCAATCGGCTGGGTCATGGTGAGTCAGCCGGTTCTGTTTGCTTGCAGTTCCTCGTGGTATGGGGCGGATCATGGATGACACGCGCGGACCGCGAACGAGCCGGCGGCGCTTTCTGGGTGGGACGGCGGCAGCAGCCGGGCTGGCGGCGCTCGGACACTTGCCCGTCGAGGCCGGTGCTGTCGCCAGTACCACCAACGCCAACCAGGGCAGTCGGCGGCCCAACATCCTCATCATGATGGTGGACGAGCAGCGGCATCCGACCGTCTACGAGTCGCCCGCGCTGGCGGCTTTCCGCGCCAACTACCTGCGGACCCAGCAAACGCTGGCGCAGACGGGCGTCTCATTCAATCGGCACTACGCGGCGTCGGTGGCATGCGTGCCGAGCCGCACGTCGCTGCTGACGGGGCACTATCCGTCGCTGCACGGTGTCTCGCAGACCGACGGCGCGGCTAAGAGCGCTATCGAGTCTGACATGTACTGGCTCGATGCCAGCACCGTCCCCACGTTGGGCGACTACTTCCGAGGGGCCGGCTACGAAACGTACTGGGTCGGGAAATGGCACGTCTCGCACGCGGACGTGTTGCAGCCAGGCACGCAGACCGGCCTGGCATCGTATGACACGCTCGGGCAGCGCGACACCAGTGTAGAGCAGCTGTACCAGAAGGCCGACCGCTTGGAGGATCACGGCTTCACCGGATGGGTCGGGCGCGAGCCGCACGGCCAGGACCCGCGTGACAGCGGCTGGGCCGCTGGCACCTACAAGCCGACCGGTCAGGATGTAGCGTCGCGCGACCCGGCTATCACCGGCCAGGTGCTCGAACAGCTTCAACGGCTCGAAGCGCGCCCGGCCGACGCCCCCCCCTGGGTGATGGGCGCGTCATTCCTGGGGCCACACGACATCGCGCTGTGGGGGCTGTTCTCGCGGCTCGGCCAGCTTTTTCCGCAGACGCAGTACACCTACGACTTTTCGATCAGTTCGGCGGTGCCGCCGCTCGGCGACCTCTTCGATCAAGCCAAGTTCTTGCAGACCAACCGCGAGAATCTCTCATCCAAGCCGCGCGCGCAGGAGAGCTACCGCGATACCTACTCTCAGTGGATGCAGCCGACGCTCGGGCCGGAGTATTACCGCTTCTACTACGAATTGCACAAACTGGTCGATGCCGAACTCGGGAAGGTTCACAATGCACTGCGGCAGAGCCGGTTCTTCCAGGACACCATCGTCGTGTTCACATCGGACCACGGCGATCTGCTGGGCGCGCATGGCGGCATGCACCAGAAGTGGTATGGCGCGTACGAAGAATCGACGCACATTCCGCTGATCGTGTCGGGGCCGCGCGTCGCCGCGCCCGGGCGCACGGTAGACATCCCCACCAGCCATGTTGACCTGATCCCGACGCTGCTCGGGCTGGCCGGCGCCAACACCGAGCAGATTCGGACGGCCCTGAGCGCGTCGCATACCGAGGCGCAGCCGCTCGTCGGGCGCGATCTCTCGGGCATCATCCTGGGCACCGTCAACCCGGCGACCCTCGCCGCACCGATCTACTTTATGACGGACGATGACCCGGCGCGCGGGGACCAGGAGGTCAACCCGATTGGGCTTCAAGCCGGAACGGTCGTGCAGCCGAACAAACTGGACACGGTCGTCACCGTCATCAGCGGACAGGTCTGGAAGTACACCGAGTACCGCGACGACCCGGCCTTCTGGACGACGCCCGGCACCCAGGACGTGCGGGACCGGCCGTTGGCGCGGCCGCCGACCGCAGCGGGCACCTACACCCAGCCGTACCAGATCACCGTCAAGACCCAGCCGGTCGCGCCGGAGCAGCGCGACTTTGAACTGTACAACCTTGCAACTGACCCGCTGGAACTGAATAACCTCGTCTTTGATCCGGCGTTCGACACCATGCAGGCCCAGATGGCGCAGTTGCTGGCGCAGCAGCGAAGCCTGAAACGCCTGAAGCCCGGCGGGGCCGCGCAGGCATCGCCGAGTGCATCATCGCCGGCCACACGTTCGGACTCGTCCGATGACACGCCGCGCCGCCTGACTGAGGAGCAGCGCCAGCAGCGGGAGCGGACCAACGCCGGCAACCGCGCTGACGTGACAACTGAGGGGAACGTCGTCGAGGTGCACCTGGACGCCGCGCCCCCGTACGTCGTGATCGGCATGCGCGATGGCAATCAGGTCGTCCGCCTGTCGTGCGGCGGCGACTGCCCGGACATCCGCGTCGGCGACTACCTGGAAGCTGACGGCGAGAAGGAGCACGAGCAGTTGTTTAACGCGGACTCGATTGAGGTGACACGGAACGGCCAGCGGGTGCGCTAAAGCCCAAAACGCGGGCTGATCGGGCGTCGCGTCAGGCGGTGGGCGTACCCCCAGGTGGCCGGGCCGGCGCGCCCACGGGATGGCGTGCCGGCTGGAGCAGCCGAGTCGCGGCGTCGCTGGGCATGCCGTGTGCTTCCAGCGCCCGTGCCAGCGTGCGGACTGCTAGATGCAGCACCCGGACTGTGAGCAGGATGCGCTGCATGAGCACATCTTTAGACAGGCCGTCGAAGTAGACCGACGAGCGAAACGTCAGGTCACGCGGCGGGACCGCGTGCCCACTGAACTCCACGCCCATCGTTGTTGCGTCGCGGTAGATGTTCCACACCGTGTCGCGCTGCACCGGGGGCGGCAACTGGGCAACATCAGCCGCCAGTCGTTCATCGAAGCGCCAGTGCTGGGAGATGGTGATGTGGTCAGGTTGCTGCTGGTACTGGAATATCTGGACGCTCTGTCCGGACCGCAGCGTTGCCAGGAGGTTCAGGCTGGTGAGCGGCTCCGGCGCATCACGCAGTTGCCAGCCCTCGGCGGTCAGCCACTCCCGAATCCGCCGGTGCGTCGTCGGCGTTACGTCGGTCGTCACCGCGCGGCGGGCATTCTCCACGAGGCGCTGCCGGAGCGCTTCGCCTTCGAGGACCGGAGGTAGCTCGGCGTGGCGGGCCTCGTCCTCGTCGTACATCGCGCCCAGCACTAGCGTCATGACAGAGTCAGGGGTTTTCGCAGCCACAAGGTCGCGGACACCGCGCAGCGCCTCGTCCTCCGACAGGTACGTCGCGACGAGCGCATTCCGATCCGTGTCCCACAGTTCCCAATGCACACGCGAATGCTACCCGACTCAGGCATCCGTGCTGCGGGTGCCGCAAACAGGGTGCACCAACCTGCCCCCATCGTCCGGACGTGAGCAGGCGCACACGTGCCGTGTTCGGTCCGGAACAGTCGCTGCGTCTGCCGCACGACGCCTCCGCTGTCCGCTGCTGCATAGTCACGGCGGCCACCAGATAGCGGCCCGGCGAATCTGCCGAGCGAACGCGGCCGACCACCAGAGATGAAACGCTTCCAGTTATGACCATGCCCCCGTATATTGGCGTCAGTCCTGTTGCGGTGCGAGCAGTTTGCGCGGCAGGGCCACAAACGGAACGAGGCACAGGGGGCGCAGGGAGATGGTGGCAGAGTTGGCGCGCGTGGGGACGGTGACGGCAGCAACCGAGCAATCGGTGGCCTGGAGCGCGACGCTGGGGAGCGTGGCAGAGGAGATTGTCTGGCTGGGGGAGCCGGCGGCCGAGGCCCGCGCGCTCGTCGGCGGCAAGGTCGCGCCACTGAGCCGGCTAGCCGCCCAGTACCGGGTGCCGCTCGGCTTCTGCCTCACCACCCTGGCCCACGACGCCGCACTGGCCTGGAGCGCGAAACACGACGCGGATACCAATGCCGCCCCTTGCCTGCCGCCGCATCTCCGCCAGCAGATCGCTGCCGCCTGTGCCGACCTCGCCGACCTGACCGGCTACGACCAGCCGGCCGTAGCCGTGCGATCATCGGCGGTGGACGAGGACGGCGCTGGCACGTCGTTCGCCGGCCAGCACGACACCTACTTGAACGTCGTGGGCGTCGATGCCGTCTGCGGTGCGGTAGTGCGCTGCTGGGCCTCCGCGCTTGCGCCGCGCGCCCTCGATTATCGCCGACAGCACGGCCTGTCCACCACGCAGCCACAGATCGCTGTCCTGGTGCAACAGTTGGTCGTCGCGGATGCCTCGGGCGTCGCGTTCAGCGCCAACCCGCTGACCGGCCGCCGAGACGACGTTGTCATCAACGTCAGTTGGGGGCTGGGCGAGAGCGTTGTCGGCGGCAGCGTGATCCCGGACAGCTACGTCCTTCGTTCGTCGGGCCGTCCCGACGACCTCATCGGAGCGTGGTCCGTTGCCGAGCGCGCCGTCTCGCAGAAGCGCCGCATGACGGTGGCCGTCATCGGCGGCTCCCGCGAGGTGGACGTGCCGCGCATGCTCCAGTCGATGCCCGCCGTGGAGGACGCCGCCCTGATCGAGTGGGCGCGCCTGGCCCACGACCTTGAAGAGGCGATGGGCTGGCCCGTTGACCTGGAGTGCGCGTTCCGAGACGACATCCTCTACCTGCTCCAGTGCCGCCCGATCACCGCGCTGGCAGCCGTGCCCGCGTAGCCGTTGCGGCCCGGCAACCGGGCCGAAGCACCACGGCACGTTGCCGACCTGGACGATCATGCTGGCAGCCGCCAGCCGCCACGCCCCGCCCAACGGTGGGCCGGGGACATTGGGGAGAACACCGACGATGGCAAGTCAGACCATGCCACAGCACGACGCGCGGCCGGCACTCGGCCAGCCGGACGCCGCCCGACCGCCATTTCCAATTGTCTGGGATCATCCGGACGACGCACGCGGCTTCTGGCAGCAGGAGACGACCCATTTCCCGGAGCCGGTCTCGCTGCTGGACTACTCGTTCATGAAACTGGTGCACGGCCACGGCTTCAACGGAGCCGCCGAACATTACGGCCTGCCGATTCGTGCCCACGTGCGCCGCATCGGCAGCTACTTGTACAGCGCGATGGCTCCGAACATCCCGCCGGAGCAGATGGAGGCGCAGGGCAGGATCGCCCAGGAGCGCATCCAGCCAGCCATCGCGAACCTGGGCGACCTCTGGGATACGGAATGGCTCCCGGAGATTAAGCAGCACATCGACACACTACGGGCGTACGACCTGGCCGGGACGTCGCTGCCGTCGCTGCTCGACCACCTGGACGACACCACGGAGCGGGTCAAACGCCTCTGGGAGATCCACTTTCGGCTGGCGTTCCCGATGCTGCTGTCTATGAGCATCTTCGACGACTTCTACCGTGACCTCTTCGGGGATGAAGACGCGTTCCAGGCGTACCGGCTGCTGCAAGGCTTCCAGAACAAGACGCTGGAATCCAACCAGGAACTGTGGGCACTCAGCCGCCGGGCCGTGGCCGACCCGACCGTGCGCGCCATCTTCGAGGCGCAGGCTTTAGGTGAGATCACCCTGGCGCTGAAGGCGACCGAGGCCGGCCGCGACTTCCTGGCACGCCTCAACGGTTTTCTGGCCGAGTACGGCCGGCGCGGTGACACCTGGGGACTTCGGCCGCAGGGTTGGATTGAGAATCCGTCGTCGGTGCTCCGCAACCTGAAGGACTACGTGCGGCAGCCGGACCGCGACCTTGCCGCCGAGCGTGAGGCGCTCATCCTCCAGCGCGAGGAGGCGCTCGCGGCAGCCCGGACGCAGTTGGCCGGCTACCCGCGCCCCGTCGTCGGGCAGTTCGAAGGACTGCTGAAGTCGGCGCAGATCGCCAACGTGCTGTCCGAAGAACACGGCTTCTGGATCGACTTCACCAGCACCTACGAAGTGCGGCTGGTCTTTCTGGAGTTGGGCAAGCGGCTGGCAGCCGCCGGCGCTCTGGACGACGCCGAAGACATCTTCTTGCTGGCGCTCGATGAGTTGCGCGCGACGGCAACCGCCACGCCGCCGCTCGACCGGCGCGGGCTGGTGGCCGAGCGCCGGGCCGAACTGGCGCATGCCGCCACCGTCACGCCGCCGCCCGTGCTCGGTACGCCGCCGTCCGGCCCGCCGCCCCAGGATCCCATCGGCCGGGCCATCGTCAAGATGTTCGGCGGTGGGCCGCCCCCCGCATCCGATAACCCGAGCGAACTGCGCGGCAGCGCTGGCTCGCCGGGCAAGGTGACGGGGACGGCGCGGGTTATCCGCTCGCTGCACGACGCCGACCGCATCCAGCCCGGCGACATCCTGGTGGCCGAGTTCACCGCGCCCCCCTGGACGCCACTCTTTGCCACCGTCGCCGCGGTCGTGACGGACGCTGGTGGCATCCTGAGCCACTGCGCCGTGGTAGCCCGCGAGTACGCAATTCCGGCGGTCGTCGGGACGGTCCTGGCGACGACCGTCATCCGCGACGGCCAACAGATCGAGGTGGACGGAAACGCCGGACTGGTGCGCCTGCTCAACTGAGCTGGTGCCCCTGGTCTTGATGGCGACGGCCGTTGCCCTGACGACGAACGCCTGGTGCTGCTCGCATCATCGAGAGCGACACCGGGCGTTCGTTTCATCCGAGATGATACCCGTCGCTAGAGCGCCGCGTGCTGGCGAGCCTGCGCGGGCAGCACGTATTCAGACAGTCGGGACGGCCGAGTTGTCAAAAAGGCGACGACGAGCAGGCCGAGGAGCAGGCCACCGACCGCCGCACCCACGCCACTGAGCAGCGCCAGCAACAGGAGGCCGATGTGCCCGAGTTGGCCCTTTTCGCGCAGCACCAGCAACGACAGCACTGGCGAGATGATGACCGCGCCGACCGTCCCGATCATCAGGCCGCCGTCGAAGCCGAGGCCTGACACCAACATGCCCGCAACCCCGCCGACGATAGCCAGGAAGACGATGCCAGTCACGGGATACGCGAGATAGAACCCAAGTGCCTGCACCAAACTCCGCTGGTGGCTGAAGTCCAACAACTGACGAAACACGAGCGGCCTCCCCTGAGCAATTCCACCACCAGCATGGGGATGGCGGCCGAGGCCGGCTTTCGCGTCGGCCACATTCCAGGGGTTCGCAACCTGACGCCGCCTGTTCGCGCGCTAACACGTTTGCGCGACGAATGTGCCCGGCGCATCAGATGTCTGACCCGCCACTGCTATCGTGTGCGCCTGCCGCCATGTCATCCTGAGCGATGCCATTGCGCGCAGCGTGGTAACTGCCTAGCAACAGCCGGTT
>JBBQBU010000141.1:0-11888 GCA_038318015.1 Chloroflexota bacterium
GGATTCAAGTAGGCTGATTATCCATTTTGTAGCTTGATTCGGGAATCCTGAGGACGCCAGTTGATTCTGAATTATGTGATGGTAAATTTGATTGTAGAAGTCTGAAATATCGCAGTAGAGAATTCTGCTCGCGCCTGCAGATTTTGCTTTCGCGGACGACCAAAAATCATTCCATGATGTTGAAGTATCATACAGACTACGGCTTGCGCTTGGTTTAAATCTATTGCTGAATACTCTATCCGGAGATAGTCTCCTATTCTCAATGCCTTGGGCAAATTGATAAAGTATGGCAGAGAGTATTATGGAGTCCTGCGGATCGAGTTGTGTGGCCTGTCGGTAGGACATTTCATCTTTTGAAACTATGAATCTTCGGCTGACCCCCACGGGAAAGTCTGAGAGATCCTTACCAGCTATTTCCGCAATGAAATCAGACTTCAACTCTCGAATTGCTGCTATTTCCTGAACTTTAGGGAAGATGTCTCCGTCAGCATGCTCCGCAACAGACTCAATTGCCCAGTCCACCGAATCAACATCTAGGACCATGGGGTTCATGCCTCCGTCAACGGGGCGGGCGTCGGCACAGCGGACATCAGGTGCATCCTCTCCTGGCGGTCGGGTGCTGACAGGGGCGAGTGTGGGCAGGGTCACGCGGGCATGCTAGCAGCGGCGGTCCGCACGAGCCATAGGCATGGTACGCTCTAGCGAGGTCACGGTGTCGCGCAGCCAGCACCATTCAGGGCCAGGGAGTCGCAAGATGGTCGCAAACCCGAAGACGCGCTTCCTGGCCGAGGATATCTGGGACGCGCCGGATGATGACAACCGGTACGAGGTAATCGACGGTGATCTCTACGCGGCCCCCTCGCCGAATCGCAGACACCAACACGTCTCGTTCGAGCTGGGATACCGCATTCGACACTATCTTGAAAGCCACCCGTTTGGGACGATGTACGCAGCGCCGATGGCCGTCGTGTTAGACGCGGCGACGGGCGCGCAGCCGGACCTCATCTATGTGTCGCACGAGCGGGCTGATATCCTGACGGATCGAGCCATTGAGGGGCCGCCGGACCTCGTCGTCGAGATCCTTTCGCCGAGCACGCGCGGGCGTGATCGCGGCCTGAAGCTACGGCGGTATCAAGCGGCCGGCATCCCCTGCTACTGGATTGCCGATCCCGACGAGAAGGTCATTGAGGAGCGGGTGCTCGGGGCGGACGGCTACGGCGAGCCGGCGTCGTTCGGCGTGGGCGATGTGTTCCGCCCGGCGCTGTTCCCCGGCCTTGAGATCGACGTGGCGCGCCTCCGGGCCTGAGCGTACCCCCGGTGTCTGTCAGATGCTACTGAGACGGTTCCGCCAGTAGTCCGGTCGTCGGCTGGTGTGTGCGACCGCCAGGATAACGATGCGGTTGTTATCTACCCAGTAGACGACACTGAAGGGAAACCGTCGGAGCAGGAAACGTCGCGTGCTGTGTTCGTATGGCGGCCATGCATGTGGCGCACGCTCGATCTGCGCGACTGCCCCGATGAGTTCGTCGCTAAACCCGAACGCGGCTGAAGCATCGCGTTCGGCGTACCACCGTGCGGCCTCTTCCGCTAACGCCTCGTCGAGGAACTCAAGCGTCGGGGGCACGGCCAGCAGCGATCATGATTCGTTGCCGCGCCTCCGCGAGCGGCACCGTGGCCGCCGTGCCAGCAACGAGGCGTTCGAGCCGCCGCCGAATCTCTTCAGACCAGGCTGCATCGACGGCATCTGCGGATTCTGACGCAAGGCTCTCAATCAGGCGGTCGGCGAGCGCCGCGCGCTGCTCCGGGGGCAGTTCGAGGGCTAGAGCCAGCACTTGTTCGTGATCCATGCCTCCAGCATACAACAGGGGGCACGCCGCACGGCTCATGCGTGCGCGTGGTCGTGGCCTTCGGCGTGGGAATATTGGTGAGCAGCACGCAGAGCAGGTGCTCGCACTGCCAGCGATGCCAGGAGCCGTGTGCTGGCCTGCGTCACTTCCTCTACGGCCCCGTCGAACGCCTCCTGGTTGGCGCGGCTCGGCTGCCGGAAGCCGCTGATCTTTCGCACGAACTGGAGCGCCGCTGCCCGCAACTCCTCATCTGTGGGCGAGGCGTCCGGGCGGCGGAGCTGCTTGATGCTGCGGCACATACAGTGGTCCCTTCTCGCGAGCGGCGCTGGCCGGTAAGCGGGCCGGGGTCGTTCCGGCACCGGTCCCGGCACGTCCCTGAAGTGTACCGAGGCGGCGGCAAGATCCGCGTCGCACCACCGCCCGGCGTGGTGGCGTTGAGACACACCCAGCACCCAGACACGGTACACTCGTCCCCATGATCCGCGCCGTCATCTTTGACCTGTACGACACCTTGCTGTACCTGGACTCGGCCAGGGTGGACGAGACACGACGGGCACTGGCCCTGCATGCGGGCGTCGATCCGGCAGCCTGGGCCGCACTCTGGCGCGCGAACATCCTGGACCGGATGCTTGGGCGGCTCGGCGGCCTGGAAGACGAGATCCGCACCATGCTTCAGCAGCTAGGGGCCGCCCCGTCCCCCGCCCTGGTCGCGGAGCTTGCCCGGATGGAAACGGACGGCTGGGCCGCTGCCGTCACCGTCTATCCGGAGACGGTCCCCACGCTGGCGGCCCTCCGCGAGCGCGGCCTGTCGCTCGGCCTCATCACCAACGCCTCGGCGCAGGCCGGCGGCGTGCTGGAGCAGATCGGGCTGGCCCCACAGTTCGATGCCACGGTGCTCTCGTGCGCGGTCGGCGTCGCCAAGCCCAACGCCGCCATCTACCTGCACGCCTGCCGGCAGCTTGGCGTCGCGCCGGCCAACAGCATGTTCGTCGCCGACGGTGCCTTCTCCGAGCTTGACGGTGCGCAGGCGGTCGGCATGGTGGCCGTCAAGATCAAGCAGGCGCACCAGAGCGGCGATTACGGCACTAGCCTCGGCTTTGACCACCGGATCACCCGGCTGACGGATGTGCTGCGCCTCCTCGACGCCACCATCTGACGCACCAGCGCCACGCGGCGCACGTAAAGCGGCCCATTGGCGCAATACTGTTCGTTAACGAGTACAGCACGCCAGATGTTGCGCGACAGTGACTGATGAGCGACCGGGCAGCAGCATGACCCACACAGACACACCCGCACCGCAGCCCCCAGGCGTCGTACGGACCGTCGTTGTCACCGCGCCGGCCTCCACTCCTTCGCTGCGCGCGTTGCTGCTGGTCGCGGGCGTCGTCATCATCGTCGGGCCGCTGCTGGTGGTCGGCCTGATCTGGCCGGTCGCGTCGGCCACGCTCGCCCTGGCGGCCGGTCTCGCCCTGGCGCTGCTGCTCGCCCTCCTGGGCCTGCTCGGCGGCTGGTGGCTCACGCGGCACCTGGAGAGCCTCACGGCGGCAGCCGGCGAGTACGTGCAGGCGGTGCCACCGCCAGCGGACGGCCCGGCCCACACCAAGGCCGACGGACTCGAAGCTGACAGCCAGCACGGGCCGGCCGAAGTCGCCCGGCTCGGCCGGATGATTGCGGCGCTGGGGTCACAGGCGCAGGCCCAGCACGCGGCCCAGGCGCAAGAGCGCGTGGTGTTCACCGAGCAGGTGCGCCGCCTGGAAGCGATGCGCGACGTGACGGAGGATATCGCCCGAGAACTCGACCTCGCCGCGTTGCTCGAAACGATCATCAAGCGCGCGACCGAACTGGTCGGTGGCACATCTGGGACCGTCTCCCTCTGGGACGCTGACACCGAACGGTTGGTGCTCAAAACCGTCTACGGGATGCCGGCCTGGATGCCGGTGCCGCACTTGCGACTCGGGGAGGGGGCCGGCGGGCAGGCCGCCCAGCGCCGCGAAGGCCTCATCATCAACGACTACCGGACGTGGGTCCACGCCAGCCCCCAGTTCGTGCAACGGACCGGCGTCACCGCTGCCCTGGTCGAGCCGATTCTCTTTCAGGGGCAGCTCATCGGCGTCCTGATCGTCCACCACGAGCGGGCCGGGCAGCAGTTCACGGTGGACGATCAAGCAACAGTACGCCTGTTTGCAAACCGCGCGGCACTAGCCATCCGCAACGCCTCGCTGTACCAGGCAGAGGCCGAAGCCCGCGCGGCAGCGTTGGCCGCCGACCAGGCGAAGAGCGAGTTGCTGGCGACAATGAGCCATGAGATCCGCACACCGATGAACGGCGTCATCGGCATGACCAGCCTGTTACTCGAATCAGACCTTGATGCGCGCCAACGGGAGTACGTGGACACGATCCGCATGAGCGGTGAGGTGCTGCTGACCGTCATCGACGACATCCTCGACTTCTCGAAGATCGAGGCCGGCAAGCTCACCATCGAGCCGCGCCCGTTCGACCTCATCAGCAGCGTTGATGCGGTGGTCAGCCTGCTGTCGCCCCGCGCCGCTGAAAGCGGGCTGATCATCGCCCGGCAGATCGCCCCGGCCGTGCCGCGCCTCGTCCTGGGCGACGACGTCCGCATCCGGCAGATTTTGCTGAACTTCGTCGGCAACGCGCTCAAGTTCACCGAGCGCGGCAGCATCATGATCGACCTGACCAGCCAGCAGCAGCCGGACGGCCAGCGCATGGTGATGATCGCCGTGCACGATACCGGCATCGGCATCCCCAGCGACCGCCTTGGGCAGATATTCGAGCGGTTCACGCAGGCCGAAGCGTCTACCACGCGGCAGTACGGTGGCACCGGCCTGGGGCTGGCGATCTCCCGGCGGCTGGTCGAACTGATGGGCGGGGAGATCGGCGCGGAGAGCGAGCTGGGCCAGGGCAGCACGTTCTGGGTGCGGCTGCCGCTGCCGGTCGCGTCGGAGCCACTCGGCCAGCCCCCACGACGGACGCCCCTCGAACGCCAGCCCGCTGAAGACTCCGCCAGAACACCGGCCAGTATGCCAATAGCGCCCGGCACGGTGTCACCGGTACCCGTACCGCAGCCGCAGACACCCCGACAATCCGCCGAGCCGGCCGCCCCCGGCAGCAAGGGCCGGCGCGTCCTGGTGGTGGAAGACGACCCCATCGGCCAGCGCGTGACTGTCCACCTCGTCAAGCGGCTGGGCTACCCGGTGGACGTGGTCCCCGGCGGGCAAGAGGCCATCGACGCCGTGGCAGCCAACGCCTACGCCGTGGTGTTGATGGACTGCCAGATGCCCGGCGTTGACGGCTACATGGCGACGGCCGCCATCCGCCAGCACGAAGCCGACCTGAGCAGCGGTGCGGGGCCGACCCCGCACCTGCCCATCATCGCGCTCACCGCGTCCACCCTGGGCACCGACCGCACCCGGTCATTGGCCGCCGGCATGGACGAGTACCTGACCAAGCCCATTGACCAGCGTCAGTTGGCGGCGCTGCTCGCCCAGTGGACGGACTGCGCGGCGGAGGGTGCCGCATCTGTATCCGCTGACCCCGCCAGGAGCCTGCGAGCCGGCCCGGCCGCCCCGCACACCACCACGCTACCAGTGCCCGCAGCATCCACGGCGGCACCAGCTACCAGCGCGGAACCGCCCGCCGCGCCTGCCGTGCCAGACTCGCCCGCCGGTACGGCTGCGCCAGAGATCCAGCACGGGCCGCCCCCCGCCACCAGCCCGCCGATCCTTGACCCGGCCAGCCTCTTCGGGGCGCTTGGGCAGCCGCGCGCGGAGCATCGCGAGATCGTCGAGTTGTACTTACAGGAGACGCCGCGTCGGCTCGCCGCGCTCAAGCAGGCCGCACAAGCCGGCGACCATGAGCAGATCGCGCGACTGGCGCACACGCTGGCCGGCAGCGCCGGTAGCCTGGGGGCCGTCCGGCTGGCCGCCGCCTGCGCCCTGGTGGAGCGGCTCGCCCGCGTCGTCGCCCAGCCAGCCCATCAGCCCGGCAGCATCGGTGGCGGCTCGCCTCACGGCGATCAGCTCGGCCACCCGCTCGACGGCGCGACGCTCGCAACCCTGCCGGCCGCCATCGACGCGATCCCGGCCGTCCTCTCGGAGCTAGAAACGGTGCTCCGCAGCCAGTTCCTCGGCATCCCGTAACAAGGGCGGGCCTGATCCCCCGCTGCGCGTGAAAGCGACAATCTTCCAGCAGGCGTGCAACTCTCTTTGTCATCCCGACGCAGGAGGGATCTCACGCGCCCCATCCCGTCAGCGCACGGCCAGCCCCGCACGCGCCGGGCACCGGAGCGGCCGGCCCCTGGTGGAAGGGCCGGCCGCAGTCAGCACAGCAAGCGGGTCGCATCATCCGCGCGTGGTCATAACGTCTGCTCCGGGCGGCGCAGTTGCGCCAGCGTCTCCGCCGCCGTTGGATGCGCCAGCCGCCCCGGCCGCCGCGCCGAGCGCCCCACGATGCACCCGCGCTGTGCGAGCAGCCCCATTAGCCGGGCGAACCGCACCTCAGAAAGACCCGCCTGCGCGCAGACCGTCGCCCGCCCCGGTAGCCGCCCGCGCTGCGCCACCCCCTCGTGCAACACCGTGACCAGCCGTTCCACCGCCGGCACCCCGCCCGCCTCCCCTTCGCGCGCGGCATCCGGGGCGATCTCCAGCCCGGCCCGCAGCCGTAGCTGATCCAGCGCCCGGCGGTACGCCCGGTGCGCCCCCGGCAGCGTCAGCCGCAGCTTCCGGGCCACCTCCTGAAACGGCTGGTCCTCCAGCACGTGCAGCAGGAAGACCCAGCGCGCCGTCGGGTCCAGCGCGTTCAGCATCTCAATGGCGATCAACTGCTCGTCCCAGCGCCGCCCGTCGGCCCCCGTTTGGTCGGCCAGCCGCAACATGAGCAGGTCGTGCTGCACGTTGTCCACGCGCACCGCCCGTGCCCGCCTGGACGGCGAGAGCGCCCGCACGTAGCGCCACAATTCCCAGGGGAACGTCGTCCGGACGTAGGCCGGGAACTCCCCGCCGGCCGGGTCCCAACGGCGGGCCAACCCCTCCAGAATGATCCAGCCCTGTTGGTGCAAGTCCTCCACGTCCAGCGTAGACGGTAGCCCCGCGTGGCCGCGCCTGAACCGGTGCAGCAGCGTCCGCAGCAACGGCTGAAGCAGCGCCGCCAACTCCGGCAGCGCCTCCAGATGCCCCGCCTGATGTGCCAACGCCAGCGCGTTCGCCCGCGCCGTCAGGTCAATGTCCTCCGGGCTGCCCGAGGCCGGCCCACCGGGCGGCCGGGTGGCGGACGCCGGGCAGCCACACCCTGCGCCCCCCGGTACAGGCCTCCCCGCCGCGCACTCCGCGACCGCCGCCAGCAGCCCCGATCCAGCCACAGGCAGCGGCCCCAGCACCGGACCGACCACCGGCCCGTGTACCGGCCCATCGTCCCGGTCGGCGGCGGCCGGCTGCCGATGCAGCACATCCACCATGCTCACTGGCCGCCTCCACGCACGTAGTACAGCAGCAGCCCCGCCAGCGTACTCAAAAACGTCCCCGTCACCGCCATCAACACCGCGTTCAGCTTCGTCTCCAGGCGGTCATAGGCCCGAATCACCTGCTCCAGCTTCGCCGCGCTGACCCGCCCATACGAGCAGCCGCTGTCGTCCAGGCGGCGGGCCAGCGTCGCCACGCTCTCCACGTCGGCAGCCGGGGCCAGAACTGGGGCCAGAACCGGGGCCGAGATAGCGGGCGGTGCGCCCGGTCCCACCGGGCCGGTCGATCCGGCCGGGCGCTCTGGCCGCACCACTCGCCGCCAGCGCTCCAGCGCTCGCACCAGCGCGCCGGTCCCGCTGCCCTCGCCAACGCTTGCACCAGTCCCGGTCCCCACACCGCCGCCATGAGCGCGCCCACTCACGAACAGCAGCCCGGCTGCACCCGTTCGCCACGCGGCTACCCCTGGCCGGTCGACCCCCCGCCCATCGTGCACGTCGGATCGGCTCATCGGGGCACCCCCAGCTCGTCGCCCAGGGCGTCCAGCGCCTGCGCCAACTCAGCCGCGCGGGCGTCGCCGCTGCGCCCATCAAGTGCCTGTTGCGTCTTGAGCGCGGTACAGAGCGCCTCCACCTGATGCCGCATCTCGGCCAGCACCTTCACTCGCTCCGCAGCATCCGCATGCTGCGCCAGTTGCCGAATCGACGCGCGCAGTAACGCCACCTCCTCAGCCAGTCCCGCCACATCCGCCACCGCCGCCAGGTCCAACGCCAACCCGACCGCCGGCCGTCGCCGGCCCGCCGGCGCAGACGCCGCCCGGTCCCGTCCACGAACGCGCGGAGCACGCGCCGGCCGAACTCCGCCCGCCGCGCCGGCCACAGGAGCCGACCCGGCAATATCCGGCTCAGCAGCTACCGCAACAGCAGCCGACGACGCCGCAACCGGGACCGACCCGGCCGCCCCAGGTGCCGCAGACGGCTCGCATGATGACGCCGAAGACCGCGCCGGGGGCGGCCCCCCGGTCGGCTCCGGGACTGTCTCCGGCAACAACCCTCGCGCCCGGCGCGCGCCAGCAGCCAGACGCACAGCACGGCGCACTGGCTCACGAGCCGGCCCAGGTGCGGGGCCAGTCGCCGCAGGTGAAAGAGCAGGAGTATTCGCAGGGTCACGCGGGGGAAAGGCCACAGCCCACCTCCAAGAAGAACAAATGTTCTACTCACGAGCAGCATACGCCCCTGCCACCCGTCCGTCAAGGGCGTTATGACCTCTTAATACCCCTGTCGCCGGCCCCTCACCCCACCAGCCACCGTCCGGTGCCACCCCTTGCGTCCGTGTTCGGCGCACCGCGCCAGCGCAACGAAGCGCCGATACCGACCGCTCGCCCAGCCCAGAAACGCCCATGCCCAAGTGCCACCAACTCGCTGCACAACTGCGACACTGAGATGCGTCAAGCTATTTCCGCTCCCACGGAATTCAACTTGACATCATGGGGGCGCGGAGTATACTGGCTACTAATCAGCGGAGCGACGGGGATGTCAGCCCTGGCACCTATCAGTGACCAGCGGCACGGCGAGCGTCGTCGGCCACACGCGCACCGTCCACTGACAACCGCATTCCGGGCCTGCCCGGTCCAGCCAGGGCAGGCTTTCTGTGTCTGCACGGACGACCGCGTCAGGCAAAGGAGGGAGCTCAGATGTCGAAGCTGCGAGTGCTGTCGGCCCGTGGTGACACGGTGCTGGAGTGGGACGAGCGGAAGCTACAGACGGGCGATCCCGAGGCTCTCGCGGCTGTCCGTGAGGCCGAGCGGATCTTTGAAGAGCAGCGTGCACGCGGCGCGACCGCCTTCAAGGTCGTCCCTGACAAGCCGGCCCAGCGCATCGACACGTTCGACCGCGCCGCCGAGCAGATCATCATGGTTCCGAGGGTCGCGGGCGGCTGACCGACCGTGGTCGTCACCGTTATTGCGCTTGAGCTACTCTTTGTCCTGCTGATCGTCTGCCTGCTGTATCGCGCGCCGTACGGGGTGCTGGCGCAGCAACCGTTGGGCGGCAGTCGGCGGTCGGACTGGCGCGAGGCCCAGGAACGCGCCGAACAGATGCTGCGCGACGTCCTGGCCGAAGACGAGTACCGCCAGTTGTGCCGCCGGGGCTACCTTGAAGTGCCCAGCCGGTCCCGCCCCCGCCGGGTCTACCGTATCCCCCGGCACCAGGGACAGGTTAAAGTGTACGAAGGCGGCGTCCCCGTCATGGCGCTGTGCGTGCAGCCGGTCGACCCCGTGCCGGACGGCGATGTCGTCCTGATGCACAAACTGATGATCGAAGGGAACGAAGAAGAGTACCTACGGGTCGCCAACCGCTTCGAGCCCACCCTGTACGGCTTCATCGCGATCCGCCCGCGTGGCCGCGTCTGAAGAGGCCGCCCCTGCTGGAGCTGCTCCTGCCATGCGACGCTTGCTCAAGAGCCTCTACCGGGACATCCGCGCCGCCCGTGAGCGTGACCCGGCCTCACGTAGCAACCTCGAAGTCGTCCTGTGCTACCCCGGCTTCCACGCCCGGCTGGTGCACCGGCTGGCCCATCGCCTGTATCAGCGCCGCCGGTACCTGCTGGCCCGCATCGTCTCCCAGTGGAGCCGCGCCGCCACCGGCATTGAGATCCACCCTGGGGCCGTCATTGGCGAAGGGCTGTTCATCGACCACGGCATGGGCGTCGTCATTGGCGAAACGGCCATCCTGGGCGATGACGTGATGCTCTACCAGGGCGTCACGTTGGGCGGCACCAGCCGCCTGCACGAGAAGCGCCACCCGACCCTGCACGACGGCGTCACCATCGGCGCAAACGCCCAGTTGATCGGGGCGATTGACGTGGGCGAAGGCGCGCGCGTCGGGGCCGGCTCGGTCGTGGTCAAGGACGTGCCGCCGTACTCCACCGTCGTCGGCGTGCCCGGCCGCGTCGTCGCCGTGCGCTTCCCAGACAACCGGCCCATTCACCGCCTGCCCGACCCCGAGGCCGACACCATCGACGCCCTCCAGCAGCGCGTGTTGGAGCTTGAAGAGCGGCTTGCGCGGCTGGAGCAAGACCCTGCCCGTGCCCGATAGCACGGCGACGACCGCCAGCCTCCCGACTGGTGCCGTCGGCATCCTCCATTTCACCTGCCCTCCCATCGTCGGCGGCGTCGAGTTGCTGATGGGGCAGCACGCCGAGCTACTCCTGGAGCACGGCTACCGCCCGAGCATCCTGGCTGGGCGCGGCGCGCGGTTCAACAAGAACGTCCCGGTCACGCTGCTGCCGGCGCTCGATTCGAAGTTCCCGGCGCTGCTCGCCGTCAACGACGAGTTGAAGGCCGGGCAGGTGACAGCCCGCTTCGACGCCCTGGCCGACGAGTTGTACGGCCTCCTGCGCCAGCACCTCGCCGGGCTGGACGCCTGCATCGTCCACAACGCCCTGTCGCTGCACTTCAACCTGCCGCTGACAGTCGCGTTTGCCCGCCTGATCGCGGAGGGGCACGCGCCGCTGCTCGTCGCCTGGTGCCACGACCTCTCCTGGACGAACCCGCTGTACATCCCACTCATGCGCGAGCAAGCGCCCTGGAACCTGCTCAAGACGCGCCTGCCGGGCGTGCGCTACGTGGTCGTGTCGGAGGACCGCCGCCAGGACATGCTCAGGCTGTGGGGTGAGCAGTCCGGCGAAGCCCTCACCCCCGACCCCTCTCCCACAAGTGGGAGAGGGGAGACGGGTCGGTGGCTCCACCCTGCCGCTGGCTGGGGAAGCGAGGCGGGCAACGTCCTCCCCCCTCTCCCGCTTGCGGGAGAGGGGTCGGGGGTGAGGGCCGACCCCGTCGTCATACCGGCCGGCGTCAGTCCGCGCGCCAAGCTCCGGTTGCGCGCTGCCACCGTCGCGCTGATGCGCCAGCTACGCCTGGACGACGGCTGGCCGTTCATGCTGTTGCCTGCCCGCATCACCAAGCGCAAAAATATCGAGTACGCCATTCGCGTCACCAGGGCGCTGCGTGACCTCGGCCTGCACCCGCGCCTGCTCGTGACCGGGCCGCCGGGGCCGCACAACGTCCGCTCCGTAGACTACGTGGACGAGCTTCAGGCCGAGCGCGCCGGCCTCGACGTGCGCGCCGAAGTCACCTTTCTGTACGAGGAGCGCCGCCCGGACGGCCGCGCCTGGAACGCCACCGACCCGATGATGGACGACCTCTACCAGTTGGCCGATCTGCTGATGTTCCCGAGCGCACAGGAGGGCTTCGGCATCCCGATCATTGAGGCCGGGCTTGCGCGGCTGCCCGTCTTCTGCTCAGACATCCCGCCGTTCCGCGAGATCGCCGGCGACCGCGTGCACCGCTTCGCCCTGGACGCCCCGCCGGCCGACACCGCCACCCGCATCGCCGCCTTTCTGGACACTGATCCTGCGACCCGCCTGCGCCACACGGTCCTGCGCCAGTATTCCTGGGACCGCGTGTTCCGCGAGCGCATCGCCCCGCTGCTCACCCCTGCTCACGCTCATGCCTCGCTCGCCGCCGATGAGCGAGCGGCCCCGGCCCGCATTCCCGCAGCAGACCCCC